>DASQLK010000042.1:0-11245 GCA_035630055.1 Methyloceanibacter sp.
GTGCGCATGGGCAAGGGCAAGGGCACGCCGGAATTCTGGGTGGCGCGGGTTCGCCCCGGCCGCATCATGTTCGAGATCGACGGCGTCGGTGACACGGTTGCGCGCGAAGCGCTGCGCCTCGCCGCCGCCAAGCTTCCCATCAAGACACGCGTCGTTGCGCGTATCGGCGAATAACGGAGCGAAGGAATGAAGCCCGCTCAGGTGCAAGGCATGACGGTCGATCAGCTCGACGATGAGATCGTCAAGCTGAAGAAGGAGCAGTTCAACCTGCGTTTCCAGGCGGCCTCCGGTCAGCTCGAGAATACGGCGCGGGTGCGCCAGGTACGGCGCGACATCGCACGCGTGCAAACAGTTGCCCGCCAGAAGCGCGTGGCGAAGGCCAAGTAAGGACGAGAAGATGCCGAAACGGATTCTGCAAGGCGTCGTGGTGAGCGACAAGACAGAGAAGACAGTGGTGGTGAGCGTCGAGCGTCGCTTCACGCACCCGCTGCTGCAAAAGACCGTGCGCCGCTCCAAGCACTATCAGGCGCATGACGAGAAGAACGAGTACAAGGTCGGTGACGTGGTCCGCATCGAGGAATGCGCGCCGATCTCCAAGACGAAACGTTGGACCGTGCTGGCGCGCGAAGGCGCGGCCACGTAAGCCGGATAGAGGCGGATTGCCATGATTCAGATGCAGACAAATCTCGATGTCGCCGATAACTCTGGCGCCCGCCGCGTGCAGTGCATCAAGGTGCTGGGCGGCTCGAAGCGGAAGTACGCCTCGATCGGCGACACCATTGTGGTGAGCGTCAAGGAAGCGATCCCGCGCGGCCGCGTGAAGAAGGGTCAAGTGATGAAGGCCGTCGTCGTGCGCACCGCCACGGGCGTGCGCCGGCAGGACGGCTCGCTGATCCGTTTCGATCGCAACGCCGCGGTGCTGGTTAACGCGCAAGGCGAGCCGGTCGGTACGCGTATCTTTGGTCCCGTCACCCGCGAACTCAGGGCGAAGAAGCACATGAAGATCGTGTCGCTCGCGCCGGAGGTTCTGTAGATGCCGAAGCTGAAGATCAAAAAAGGTGACCACGTCGTCGTGATCACCGGCAAGGACAAGGGCAAGCGCGGCGAAGTGCTCAAGGTGATGCCGCAGGAGAACCGCGCTATCGTCAAGGGCGTGGCGATCATGCGCAAGCACCAGAAGCAGAGTGCGACGCAGGAAGGCGGCATCATCTCCAAGGAAGCCGCCGTGAATATCTCGAATATCGCGCTGGAGGATCCCAAGGACGGGAAACCCACGCGGGTCGGCTACAAATTCTTGAAGGACGGGCGCAAGGTGCGGTTCGCGAAGCGCTCGGGTGAGGTGATCGATGGCTGAGCAAGCCTATACCCCAAGGCTCAAGCAGCACTACCAGGACGAGCTGCTCGCCGAGCTCACCAAGACTTTCGGCTACGCTAATCCGATGCAGGTGCCGCGTCTCGATAAAGTCGTGCTCAACATGGGCGTCGGCGAGGCCGCGAGCGACGCGAAGAAGGTGCAAGCCGCCGTTGGCGACCTCGGGCTTATCGCGGGACAGCGGCCGGTCGTCACCAAAGCGCGCCAGTCCATCGCCGGTTTCAAGCTGCGCGAGGGCATGCCGATCGGCGCCAAGGTGACCTTGCGTAAGAACCGCATGTACGAGTTCCTGGACAGGCTCGTGAATATCGCGCTGCCGCGCGTCCGGGACTTCCGTGGCCTCAATCCGAAGAGCTTCGACGGCCGCGGCAATTTCTCGATGGGTCTCAAGGAGCACATCATCTTTCCGGAGATCGATTACGACAAGGTCGAGGACGTGCTCGGCATGGACATCATCGTCTGCACCACCGCGAAGTCCGACGAAGAGGCGCGCGCGTTGTTGCAGGGTTTGAATTTTCCCTTCCGCGGCTAAGGCGCGGTCCGGGACAGGAGGACGTAAATGGCTAAAACAAGCATGGTTGAGCGCAACAAGAAGCGCCGCCGTCTTGCGGACAAGTTCAAGGCGAAGCGCACGCGGCTGAAGACGATCGCCGCGGATCGCAACGTGCCGGCGGAGGAGCGCTTTGCGGCGCGCTTGCGGCTGGCGGAGCTGCCGCGCAACTCGTCGCCGACGCGCATCCGCAATCGGTGCGAACTTTCCGGCCGTCCGCGCGGCTATTATCGCAAGCTCAAGATGTCGCGCATCGCGCTGCGTGAGCTGGGCAGCCAGGGCCTGATCCCCGGCATGGTCAAGTCGAGCTGGTAAGGACGACGCATGAGCATCAATGATCCCATCGGCGATATGATCGCTCGCATCCGCAACGCGCAGATGCGGTACAAGACGAAGGTCACCACCCCTGCGTCGACGCTTCGCGCCCACGTCCTCGACGTGCTGGCGGAAGAGGGCTATATCCGCGGCTATGCCAAGGTCGATTACGACGGCGGCCGCTCCGAGCTCGAGATCGAGCTGAAATATTTCGACGGCGAGCCCGTCATCAAGGAAATCAAGCGCGTGTCCACGCCGGGCCGGCGCGTATATTCCTCGGTGCGGGACCTGCCGACCGTGGCCAACGGCCTCGGTGTCTCCATTCTGTCGACGCCGAAGGGCGTCATGTCCGACTCCCGCGCACGCACCGAGAATGTGGGCGGCGAGATTCTCTGCAACGTATTCTAGGCGGTTAGCGAAGGCTGCATCATGTCTCGTATCGGCAAGAAACCTGTGACTGTCCCGGGCGGCGTGACCGCCGCGGTCGACGGTCAGCAAGTCAAGGTCAAGGGGCCGAAGGGCGAGCTCAGCCACGTCCTCGTCGAGGACGTCATTGCCAAGCTCGAGAACGGCGAGATCGAAGTCGCCATGCGCGAGGACAGCAAGCAGGCGCGCGCCATGTGGGGCATGTCGCGGACTATGGTCGCCAATCTGGTGACGGGCGTCACCGAGGGCTTCACCAAGCGTTTGGAGATTACGGGCGTCGGCTATCGTGCAGCGGTGCAGGGGCAGAACCTGCAGCTCCAGCTCGGCTACAGCCACGACATTCAGTACCCCATTCCGCAGGACATTCAGGTGCAGTGTCCGAAGCCGACCGAAGTCATCATCACCGGGATCGACAAGCAGAAGGTCGGCCAGGTAGCAGCCGAGATCAGACGTTTCAGGCCGCCGGAACCCTATAAGGGCAAAGGCGTGCGCTATGCGGGCGAGTTCATCCTCCGCAAAGAAGGCAAGAAGAAGTAGCGGGACGAAAAGTCATGAGCGCCATGAACCAGAGCTTTGTGCGGCGTTCGCGCCGGGTTCGCCACCGGCTGAAGCAGGCGGCCCACAATCGCGCGCGGCTGTCCGTCTTCCGCTCGTCCAAGCATATCTATGCCCAGATCATCGACGACAAAGAGGGCAAGACGCTGGCTGCGGCATCCTCGCTCGACGCCGACTTGCGCAAGTCGTTGGGCAAAGGCTGCGACCTCGCCGCCGCGCAGGCCGTGGGCAAGCTCGTCGCCGAGCGTGCGGTCGAGGCCGGCGTCAAGGACGTGGTCTTCGATCGTGGCGGTTACATTTATCATGGGCGCGTGAAGGCGCTCGCGGATGCAGCTCGCGAAGCCGGGCTGAATTTCTAGGTTTGAAGGAAAGGGTCTGACACGTGGCACGAGGTCCCCAATCGCGCGGTCATCAAGGCAGAGACCGCGAGGATCGCGATAGCGAGTTTGTCGACAAGCTCGTGCATATCAATCGCGTCGCCAAGGTGGTGAAGGGCGGACGCCGCTTCGGCTTCGCCGCGCTCGTCGTCGTCGGCGACCAGAAGGGCCGCGTCGGCTTCGGTCACGGCAAGGCGCGTGAGGTGCCGGAGGCGATCCGCAAGGCGACCGAGGCCGCCAAGCGCGGGCTCGTCAAGGTCCCCTTACGCGAAGGGCGTACGCTGCATCACGACGTCACCGGCCATCATGGCGCCGGCCGGGTCGTATTGCGCGCGGCCCCTCCCGGCACAGGCATCATCGCGGGCGGCCCGATGCGCGCCGTGTTCGAGACGCTCGGCATCCAGGACGTGGTCGCCAAATCGCTTGGCAGCTCGAACCCATACAACATGGTCCGCGCGACCTTCGATGCTCTGAAGCATGAGGACAGCCCGCGCGGCGTGGCGGCGCGGCGGAGCAAGAAGGTGAGCGAGATCGTCTCACGGCGCAAGGACGTTGCCGGCGACGCGGCGGCGGCCGAAGTTTAAAGATCGCGATCAAGGTAGAGCAAGATGGCCGAGACATCCGGACAGAAGACGATCGTGGTCGAGCAGATCGGCAGCCCCATCAGGCGGCCGGCGGCGCAGCGCGCGACATTGGTCGGGCTCGGTCTCAACAAAATGCACAAGCGCCGCACGTTGGTGGACACGCCGCAAGTGCGCGGCATGATCGCGAAGGTCAGCCATCTCGTGCGCGTTGTCGATGACAAGGCGAAGGCCTGAGGAACTTACCATGCAATTGAATGAGCTCCGGGATCGGCCGGGCGCGTTGAAGGCCAAGAAGCGTTTGGGCCGCGGTGTCGGCTCCGGCCTCGGCAAGACGTCGGGCCGCGGCGTGAAGGGTCAGAAGGCGCGCTCGGGCGTCGCCATCAAGGGCTTCGAAGGCGGTCAGATGCCGTTGCATCGGCGCCTGCCGAAGCGTGGCTTCAGCAATATCTTCGCGAAGCGCTACAATGTCGTGAATCTCGGCAAGATCCAGGCCGCGATCGATGACGGCCGTCTCGACGGCAAGGCGGCGATCACGGTCGAAGCCTTGCGCGAGGCGGGTTTGATCCGCCGTTCGCGCGACGGCGTGCGCCTGCTCGGCCATGGCGAGGTCAAGGGCAAGCTGACCTTCGAGGTCACCGGAGCCTCCGCGAGCGCGGTCAAGGCGGTCGAGGCCGCCGGCGGCAGCGTCACCCTCAAGGAGATGCCGAAGACCGTGGCTAAGCCCGAGGGCGAGGGCAAGCCGAAGAAGGTCAAGAAGCCGCGCAAGCAAGCGTCGGGAGAGACGGCGGCAAAGCCGAAGGCTCCCGTCAAAAAGACGGCCGACACCAAGAAGCCGCGCGCGAAGCCGGCGAAGAAGGACTCCGAGTAGGCGTTAGCGCCGTCAAGCGCCGCCGCTCGCGCAAAGGAAGCGCCGCATGGCTTCAGCCGCAGAACAGCTCGTCTCCAATCTGAACTTTGCGGCCTTTGCCAAGGCCGACGAGCTCAAAAAGCGCATCTGGTTCACGCTCGGCGCGCTGCTGATCTATCGGCTCGGCACCTATATACCGATCCCCGGCATCGATCCACAGGCGCTGGCGGATGCTTTCCGGCAGAGCCAGTCCGGCATTCTCGGCATGTTCAACATGTTCTCCGGGGGTGCAGTGGAGCGCATGGCAATCTTCGCGCTCAACATCATGCCGTACATCTCGGCCTCCATCATCATCCAGCTCCTGACGACGGTTTCGCCGCATCTGGAGCAGTTGAAAAAGGAGGGCGAGCAGGGGCGCCGGCAGATCAATCAATACACGCGCTACGGCACGGTGCTGCTGGCGACGCTGCAGGGCTATGGCATCGCCGTGGGCCTTGAAGGCGCGGGATCGATCGTGACCGATCCGGGCTGGTTCTTCCGCATCACCACCGTGATTACGCTTGTTGGCGGCACGGTGTTCCTGATGTGGCTCGGCGAGCAGATCACCGCGCGCGGCGTCGGCAACGGCATCTCGCTCATCATCTTCGCCGGCATCGTGGCGCAGTTGCCGCACGCCCTGGTCGGCACGCTGCAGCTTGGCGAGCAGGGCGCGATCTCCACGCCGCTGATGCTCATTCTCTTCGTGATGGCCATCGCAGTGATCGCCATCATCGTCTTCATGGAGCGGGCGCAGCGTAGGCTTTTGGTGCAATATCCAAAGCGACAAGTGGGCAACCGCATGTTCCAGGGCGATGCCTCGCATCTGCCCCTGAAGCTCAACAGTGCCGGCGTCATTCCGCCGATCTTCGCCTCTTCGCTCCTCTTGCTGCCAATCACCGTGGCGAACTTCTCGGCGGGGCAGGGCCCGGATTGGCTGACCTCGATCACCGCCATGCTGGGGCAGGGCGCGCCGTTGCACATCCTGCTCTACGTCTCGCTGATCATCTTCTTCGCGTTCTTTTATACGGCGATCGTCTTCAATCCGAAGGACACCGCCGAGAATCTGAAGAAGTATGGCGGCTTCATACCCGGCATTCGTCCTGGCGAGCGCACGGCGGAGTATATCGACTACGTTCTTACGCGGATCACCGTCGTCGGCGCGATCTATCTCGCCGCGGTCTGCGTGTTGCCCGAGATCCTGATCGCCTATGCGGGTGTGCCATTCTATTTCGGCGGCACCTCGCTCCTCATCGTGGTGAGCGTGACGATGGACACGGTGGCGCAGATTCAGAGCCATCTACTGGCGCACCAATATGAAGGCCTCATCAAGCGGGCCAAGCTGCGCGGAGCGCGGCGAAGATGAACCTGGTTCTGCTCGGCCCTCCGGGCGCCGGCAAGGGAACCCAGGCCCAGCTCCTCGAAGACCGGCGCTCCCTGGTCAAGCTCTCGACCGGGGACATGCTGCGCGCCGCGGTGGCTGCGGGGAGCGAGCTTGGGCGCGAAGCCGGCGCGATCATGGAACGCGGCGAGCTCGTGCCGGATGCGTTGGTGATCGGCCTCATCGCCGAGCGGGTGGATGCGGATCCCTCTGGCGCAGGCTTCATTCTCGATGGCTTTCCCCGCACGATCGGGCAGGCGGAGGCCCTGGACCGGCTGATGGCCGAGCGCGGCAAGAAGGTCGATGCGGTGGTTGTGATGGCGGTCGACGACAACGCGCTCGTGGACCGAATCACGGGCCGCTTCACTTGCGCCAAATGCGGCGAGGGTTACCACGAGGCGTACAAGATGCCGAAAGTCGTAGGGGTCTGCGACCGCTGCGGCGGCACTGAATTCAGCCGGCGCAAGGACGATACCGAGGAAGTCGTCCGCGCGCGGCTCAAGGCTTATCACGCCCAGACCGAGCCCCTGATCGATTATTACGAGCGCCAGGGGAAGGTGAAATCCGTCGATGGGATGGCCGAAATCGGCGCCGTTCAAAAGGAGATTAACGAGGCCCTTGATAAGGCCCAGGTTTAAAGCTTCGCAGCCGCGGATGGTCGCAGTTGACCTTGTCAAGCGGAATCGCTAGAAAAGGCCGCGATGCATTGCCGGATCGACTGACCGTTCCCGGGGGGTAAAGGCTCCCTGTGGTCGGTTTCGCTGTGCTCCATTTAACTAAATAGCCCAATTTCGCACGCTTAGCGTGCACGAGGAGAGACTTCGTGGCCCGAATTGCAGGCGTCAACATCCCGACCAATAAACGGGTCGAGGTCGCGCTGACCTATATCCACGGTATCGGCGACACCTTTGCGAAGCATATCTGCGCGAAGGTGAATATCCCGTCGGAGCGGCGCGTCAGCCAGCTCACGGAATCCGAAGTCATCCAAATCCGCGAGACCATCGATCGTGAATACATGGTCGAGGGCGACCTCAGGCGTGAGGTGGCAATGAACATCAAGCGGCTGATGGATCTCGGTTGCTACCGGGGTTTGCGGCATCGCCGCGGTCTGCCGGTCCACGGTCAGCGCACCCATACCAATGCGCGCACGCGCAAAGGTCCGGCTAAGCCGATCGCCGGCAAGAAGAAATAGAAACACGCAACGCTTCCGGCGTCCGAGCCAACTCGGCGCCGTTTTGCGATTTTGTGAGGCAGGATTGTAAAGCATGGCCAAGGACAAGACGCGCGTTCGTCGCCGCGAAAAAAAGAACATCACTTCCGGCGTCGCCCACGTGCAGGCGAGCTTCAACAACACGATGATCACCATCACCGATGCGCAAGGGAACACGATCTCGTGGTCCTCCGCGGGCGCGATGGGCTTCAAGGGCTCGCGCAAGTCGACACCTTACGCGGCGCAGGTCGCCGCCGAGGATGCCGGCAAGAAGGCCATGGAGCACGGCATGAAGAACATCGAGATAGAGGTGAGGGGCCCGGGCTCCGGACGCGAGTCCGCGTTGCGCGCGCTTCAATCCGCCGGCTTCAACGTCATTTCGATCCGTGACGTGACACCGATCCCCCACAATGGCTGCCGCCCGCGCAAGCGCCGGCGCGTCTAACGGGATCGGCAGGCAACAGATGTTACACACGGACACTCGCAAGCTGGGGCAATCGGCCCCGCTACAGTCAGAGGAAAGGGCCCCCCAGGTGCTCCAAAAGAACTGGCAAGATCTCATCAAGCCGACCAAGCTCAACATCGCGGCGGGCCGCGACCCGGCGCGCTTCGCGACCGTCGTCGCGGAGCCGCTCGAGCGCGGCTTCGGCCTCACGCTCGGCAACGCGCTGCGCCGCATCCTGTTGTCGTCGCTGCAAGGCGCCGCCATCACGTCGGTGCATATCGACGGCGTGTTGCACGAGTTCTCTTCGATCCCCGGCGTGCGTGAGGACGTGACCAACATCGTCCTCAACATCAAGGAGATCGCGCTGCGCCAGCACGCCGAGGGCGTGAAGCGCATGGTCCTCAAGAAGGAAGGACCCGGCGTGGCCACGGCCGGCGACATCGAGACCAGCGCCGACATCGAGATCCTCAATCCCGAGCATGTGATCTGCACCCTCGACCAGGGCGCCTCGATCCACATGGAATTCACCACCGCGACCGGAAAGGGCTATGTGCCTGCCGAGCGCAACCGTCCCGATGACGCGCCGATCGGCTTCATTCCAGTCGACTCGCTGTACAGCCCGGTGCGCAAGGTTTCCTATCGCATTGAGAATACCCGCGAGGGCCAGATCCTCGACTACGACAAGCTCACGGTCTTAATCGAGACCGACGGCTCGGTGCGTCCCGAGGACACCGTGGCGCTCGCCGCGCGCATCCTGCAGGATCAGCTCTCGGTGTTCGTGAACTTCGAGGAGCCCAAGAAGGAAGCGACCTTCGAGCGTCAGCCCGAGCTCGCCTTCAACGCGGCGCTGCTCAAGAAGGTCGACGAGCTCGAGTTGTCAGTCCGTTCGGCGAACTGCCTCAAGAACGATAACATCGTCTATATCGGCGACCTCATTCAGAAGAGCGAAGCGGAGATGCTGCGCACGCCGAATTTCGGGCGCAAGTCGCTGAACGAGATCAAGGAGGTTCTTGCCTCCATGGGCCTGCATCTCGGCATGGAAGTGCCGGATTGGCCGCCGGAAAATATCGAAGAGCTCGCCAAGCGCTTCGAGGATCATTACTAGGCCGCTTCGTCGGCACCGTTGGGAGCTCTGCCATGCGTCATGGAAATTCAGGCCGTAAGCTCAACCGCACAGCGACGCATCGCAGTGCGTTGTTCGCAAGCCTTGCGACGGCTCTGATCAAGCACGAGCAGATCGTCACGACCTTGCCGAAAGCCAAAGATCTGCGCCGCGTCGCCGATCGCCTGATCACGCTTGCCAAGAAGGGCGACCTGCACGCACGCCGTCTCGCCTTCGCCCGCATTCGCGACGAGGCCATGGTGGCGAAGCTGTTCGGCACGCTCGGTCCCCGCTATGCCGATCGTCCCGGCGGCTACACGCGCGTGATGAAGGCCGGTTTCCGTCATGGCGACGCCGCGCCGATGGCCGTTATCGAGCTGGTCGACCGCGATGTCGATGCGCGCGGTCTCGACTCCGGCCCGAGCCAGGTGCAAGAGGAAGAGGTCGCCGCCGCGTAGGGCGCGTCAAACTTCGGAATCAAAAAGGCGCGCCGCGAAAGCAGCGCGCCTTTTCGTTTTCAGGTCCGCGTTTGACCTAGTCGTCGTCTTTGTCGGTTTCCATATTATGCGGCGCATCGCCGGCCGCGGCGCGCTTCTTGTCGTCGGCGTCGATCGCGGCCTTCTTGATGCCGGAGACGCCGTCGTTGAAGATGCCGGAGATCACCTTGACCGCGTCTTCCTCGCTGGTGCCGTCGGCAGGGTCGAACGTGGCCGTCCAAACGATCTCGATCCGATCCGGCTCGTCGTCCTCGCCCACCTCCAATTCCGCCTTGTAGTTCTTGACCGGCAGCGGGCCTTCCACGATTTCGTAGGAATAGCTGGTGTCGTCCTTGTCGGTCAGCTTCTCCTTGATCTTGCCGCCATCCTTGAGGGTGAGGGTGCGGAAGACGACGTCGCCTTCCGTAGTCTGCTCGCACTCCGCGACGGCCGGGTGCCAGCTCTTGATGGCGCAGAAATCGCCCACTATTTCCCAGACTTCGGCTGGCTTGCCGGGGGCTTCG
Source organism: Methyloceanibacter sp. (assembly GCA_035630055.1). GTDB lineage: Bacteria > Pseudomonadota > Alphaproteobacteria > Rhizobiales > Methyloligellaceae > Methyloceanibacter. The sequence goes on from DASQLK010000042.1 coordinate 10,201, forward strand.
CGGCGCTTTTTGACGTCGGCGGCCTCGGCGGCGGCAGTGAAGGCAAATACTGCGGCAAGAGCAATCAGCCCCAGCTTGAACTTATGCATGCGCTTCTCTCCACTTTTTCTAGATTATGGTAGGCAAAACGGCATTCGCGGGCATCTTAGTGAAAACCGGTATGCGGGCAATCCCTCGGCGCCTAATTCGATGGCCCTTTTGAGGGCGGGCTTGGTCGGTCTCAATCCTAGCCACGGAACGTCATGACGCATTTGGTGAATCCTTCCTGGAAACATGGCGCGCTTGCGTTTGTAGGCGCCCTTTTGCTTGCGCTCGGGACGGCCTCCGCGGTGAAGGCGCAGCAGCGCGTGGTCCCGGAAAGCGCCGGGGCGATCAAGCAGTCTTTCGCACCGGTGGTGAAGAAGGCGGCGCCTGCCGTGGTCAACGTCTATGCGCGGCGCAAGGTCGAGCAGATGGACTCGCCCTTTGCCAACGATCCCTTCTTCAGCCGCCTGTTCGGTCAGAATTTCGGCGTGCCGCGCGAGCGCGTGCAGAATTCGCTCGGCTCCGGCGTCATCGTCAGCGCCGATGGCGTGGTGGTGACGAACAACCACGTCATTCAAGGTGGCGGACCGGGCGCCGAGGTCACGGTGGTTCTTGCCGACGGCCGGGAGTTTCCCGCCGACCTTATCTCCAAGGACGAGCAGACGGACCTTGCGGTTCTCCGGCTGGAAGCCAAAGGCATCGAGTTTCCGTCCCTCGAATTTGACGACTCCGACAGCCTCGAGGTCGGTGACCTCGTGCTCGCGATCGGCAATCCGTTCGGCGTCGGGCAGACCGTGACGAGCGGCATCGTGTCCGCACTGGCGCGCACGAAGGTTGGCATCTCCGATTATCAGTTCTTCATTCAGACCGATGCCGCGATCAATCCCGGCAATTCCGGCGGCGCGCTCGTGGATGTCGACGGGAAGCTCGTCGGCATCAACACCGCCATCTTCTCGCGCAGCGGCGGCTCGCATGGCATCGGCTTCGCGATCCCGTCGAACATGGTGCGCCTCGTGGTGCA
>DASQLK010000043.1:0-5801 GCA_035630055.1 Methyloceanibacter sp.
GAAGAGCCGGAACAGACCGAGGCGCTGCCGGAGAAGAAGCCGGAGCCTAAGCCCGAGCCGAAGCCCGCCGAGGCGCCGAAGAAGGCTGAGCCGGAAAAAGTCGCCAAGGCGCCGCTGCCTGAGAAGAAGCCGGAGCCGAAAAAGCCCGAGCCGAAGAAAAAGGCCGAGGCGCCGAAGAAGCCTGCGCCGCCGAAGAAGGAGCGCGACTTCAACGCCGACCGGATCGCCGCGCTTCTGAACAAAATCCCCGACGCCGCCGAGGAACCGACGCCGAATGAGATTCGCGACGATGCGCCGGATACCCCCGTCCGGGGTCAATCGAACGGCACGCAGACGAGCATGTCGGTGAACGAGATGGATGCGCTTCGGGCGCGCATTGCCCAGTGCTGGAACCCGCCGCCGGGCGGTCTCGGCGCCGATGCGATCGTGGTGAAGCTGCGCCTGCAGCTGAACGAGGACGGCACGCTGATCGGCTATCCCAGCATCACGAATAACGGGGCGTCAGCCTTCTTCCAGGCGGCTGCGGACAGCGCCGTCCGCGCCGTCTACCAGTGCCAGCCCTACACCTTGCCGGCGGAGAAATACGCACTCTGGCGCGACATGATCCTCAATTTCGACCCAAGCCAGATGTATCGCAGCGGCTGATCTTTGACCTGACGGACAGCACCGAACAATGATGCGCGCCACTCAATCTTTTCCGTTCGCTCCGCCGGCCATCTTGCTCGGTGTGGTTGTGGCGCTCTCCTGCGCGGCGCCGACGCCGGCGCGCGCGATCATGGAGCTCGACATCACGCAGGGCAATATCCAGCCCATGCCGATCGCCGTCACCGATTTCGCCTCGGACGGCTCGGTGGGTCCGCAAACGACGCGGGAGATCAGCACCGTAATCGCCAATGATTTGCGGTCGTCAGGGCTGTTCAAGCCGATCGATCCGGGAGCCTTCATCGAGAAGGGCCTCGATTCGAACCGCGTGCCGCGCTTCGAGGATTGGCGCGTTCTGAGCGCGCAGGCGCTGGTTGCGGGGCAGCTCACCGTGCAGGACGGAAAGCTCAAGGCCGAATATCGGCTGTGGGATCCGCTCTCAGGCAAGCAACTCGCCGGCGAGCAGTTCTTCACGCGGCCGAAAGAGGCGCGGCGCCTCGCTCATATCATCGCCGACTCGATCTATGAGCGCATCACCGGCGAGAAGGGCTATTTCGACACCCGCATCGTGTTCGTCGACGAGTCAGGCCCGAAGGACAAGCGCATGAAGCGCCTCGCGATCATGGATCAAGATGGCTACAACGTGCGGTTGCTTACGACGGGCCAGGATCTCGTGCTTACGCCCCGCTTCAGCCCGTCGACGCAGGAGATCACCTACATGTCCTTCGGCGGCGAAAAGCCGAAGGTCTATCTCCTCAATATCGAGACCGGGCAGAAGGAAATTGTCGGCGCGTTTCCCGGCATGACGTTCGCGCCGCGCTTCTCCCCGGACGGCCAGCGCATCATCATGAGCCTCGAGGAGAGCGGCAACGCCAACATCTTTGCGATGGACTTGAGGAGCCGCCGAACGATGCGCCTGACGCAAGGGCAGGCGATCGATACCTCGCCCTGCTACGCGCCGGATGGGCGCCAGGTGGTGTTCCAGAGCGATCGTGAGGGCTCGCAGCAGATCTACGTCATGAATGCCGATGGGTCCGGCCAGCGGCGCATCAGTCGCGGGGGCGGGAGCTATTCCACACCGGTCTGGTCGCCGCGCGGCGACCTCATTGCCTTCACGAAGCAGCAGGGCGGCCGGTTCCTGATCGGCGTGATGAAGCCCGACGGTTCCGGCGAGCGGATCCTAACCGAGGGCTTCCATAACGAAGGACCAACTTGGGCGCCCAATGGGCGCGTCCTGATGTTCTTCCGGGAATCGCCTGGATCGGGCGGCGGGCCGAAGCTCTATACGATCGATTTGACGGGCTACAACGAGCGCCAGGTCGCCACGCCCGCCTTCGGCTCCGACCCCGCCTGGTCCCCCCTGATCAACTAGCGCTTTGCACCGTTGCAGGAATGTCGCTCGAAGCGGGGGTTGTCCCGTTTTGTTACGGCAACTTACTCTTTTTTAAGCTTAATTCGGCAGGGTTTAACCTTCTTGATCGAGGTATCGCTGAGGGTTAGCGTATCTCGGCTGGAGGATGAGATTCGGCGTTGCATTTTGGCATCAATTCCCCGGAAAACGGTTGTATCAAAGTAGTCCGTTCTTGATCTGAGCCAGCCGCGCCGGTACATGCAAAGACGGCTACTGCCGTTTTAACCAAAGGAGAGAAGACCATGCAGGGTTTGAAGGGCGTTATCGTCGTTGCCACACTCGTGGCCGCCACTGTTGCGCTTGGTGGCTGCTTCGGCCACCACGAAAAGGCCGTCGTCGCAGAGCCCCTGAAGCTCGGTTCAGCCGACGTCGTGGTCGAGCAGGTTGTTCGCGTCTAAGCTGCGGCCAAAAGTTTTGCGTGGAGCGCCACAGGCTCTCCACGGAACCGGATAGGATGCCAGGACCCGCGAAAAGCGGTGTCCGGGCATCCAATTCCTTTAGGCCCAGAGGCCTTCCCGGCTGCCAGAACGTGCTCGACAATTTAGGTTAATAGGGAATCGTTAAGGTTTTGCCTTTAACGATTTCCTAAAAGCCGTGGCTAGCGGGAGTACAAAGTAAATGCATGTCAGTGGTGGGGTTAACCGCGTCTGCAAGATTGCAGGCGTTCTAGTAATCGCTTTGGTGCTTGCCGCGTGCTCGCGGCAGCAGCAACCGAAGCAATATGGTCTTGGCGGCGAGGGGCCCGTTCAGCCCGGAACGAGCCGAGACTTTGCCGTCAATGTGGGTGAGGTCGTCCGCTTCGAGGTCGACAGCGCTTCCCTGACGGGTGAGGCCCAAGGGATCCTGCGCAATCAGGCCCGGTGGCTCAATCAATATCCGCAATACACGATCCTGATCGAGGGCCACGCCGACGAGCGCGGTACACGCGAATACAACATCGCGCTTGGTGCCCGCCGCGCCATATCGGTGCGGAACTTCCTCGCAAGCTCGGGCGTGACGGCGGCGCGGATGCGGACGATCTCGTATGGCAAGGAGCGGCCGGTCGCGACCTGCGACGACATCTCCTGCTGGTCGCAGAACCGCCGCGCGAAGACCAATCTGAACGGCGGCGCTGTCGCCCGTTATTAGGCTGTAGCCCAACGGCGATGCCGGCTGGCAAAAGTGCCAGTCGGCGCGCCGAGGGTGCTTGAGGCGGCCAGGATTTGCGATCCAAACCTCGCCGGCGCGCAAAGCGGCTGGGAGTCTTCTCTTCTTCCGCGGTTTGAGCGTGAGCCTCTGGCGTCATCCGGTCCGCGGGCTATAAGACTGCATCGTGATTCCGCTTTTACTAACCCGGCACGCGCCTGCGCGCGTCTTGTCCGCTTTGGCGGTCGCGGGGCTGCTCGCCCTGCCGCACATCCCGGCGTGGGCGCAGGAGCCAAGGCCGCAGGCGCCAAGCACCGAATCATCCTCAAGCCGAATCGAAAGGCTTGAGGAGCAGTTCGTCGACCTTCAGGTCATGGTCGGTACGCTCGAATCACTGTTGCGTTCTGGTCCGGCGCCGCAGCAGGCGCCCATGACGCCGGCGCCGCCCTCGATCTCGGGCGGAGATTCGAGCGAGGTTGGGTCCCGCGTCAGTGCGCTGGAAACCCAGATTGCGGCGTTGACGGCGCAACTCGAGCAGATGGCGCGGCAGCTCAATGCCATGCAGGGCCAGCCCCCCGGCGCGACACCGTCGCTTCCGCCAATGCAGCAGAACGAGGCGCCCGGCCGGCAAGGGGATGCGGGCAGTGCGAACGCGACGGCGGGGTTCGAGGAGCAGAATCCGGGGACGAACTTCACTACGGAGACAATCCCAAACGGGGGCGCCAATACAGGGTCCGGGGCGCAGCAAGCCGGTTCCCAGGCGCATGCCTGGCCGGAGTCGCTGACGCCTCTGCCTTCCGACGTCGAATCGGGAGCGATTCAGTCTCGGAGCACCGCCGCGTTGCCGGCGAGCGATGCGAAGGCGCTCTATGAGCAGGGCTATGGCTCGCTCATGCAACGCGACTACGAGAAGGCGGAGGCGGCCTTCCGGGAATTCGTGTCGTCTTTTCCCAGCGATCCCCTGGCAGGCAACGCGCAATATTGGATCGGCGAGAGCTACTATCAGCGCGGCCGGTACAAGGACGCGGCGGATGCCTTCTTGAAAGGCTACAAAAGCTATCGCTCAAACCAGAAGGCCGCGGACAGCCTGCTCAAGCTCGGCATGTCCCTCGCCGCGCTCGGGCAGAAGGACGCGGCCTGCTCGAGCTTCGACGAGCTCAAGACCAAATATCCCGCTGCCGAGGACGACGTACGGCAAACAGCAGCGAGCGAGCGAAAGAAGGCTGGCTGCTGATGTCCGCCGCTTACCTCTCAGAGGCTGAGGCGGACAAGCTCCTCGCTCCCTTTGCCACATACAAGCGGCAGGCGCTCGCGGTCTCGGGCGGCCCGGACAGCCTGGCACTCCTCCACCTTGCCGCGCCCTGGGCGCAGGCGAACGGAATCGCCCTCACCGTGCTGACGGTCGATCACGGCCTGAGGGCAGGATCGGCTATCGAAGCTGAAAGGGTTGCCATTGGGGCCGCACGCCTTGGCTTGCCGCATGCGACGTTGCGGTGGACTCCACCCGCCGATCTGACCAGCGGCCTCCAGGCCTCCGCGCGGCAGGCGCGCTACGATCTCCTCGCCGGTTATTGCCATCAGCAAGGCATCAAGGCGCTGCTCACCGCGCATCATCGTGACGATCAGGCCGAGACATTTCTCATGCGGCTGGCGCGCGGCAGCGGACTTGACGGGCTCGCAGCCATGCCGGTGCGGGGCGCGTGGGCCGGCATCGCCGTCTTGCGTCCTCTCCTCGACGTGCCGAAGGCACGGCTTGTGGCGACGTTGGAAGAGAGAGGCGTTTCTTTCAGCACCGACCCGAGCAATTCCGACCCCCGGTTCGAGCGCACGCGGCTGCGCGAAGAAAGCGAAACGCTGGCGCGCATCGGCCTCACGGCGGAAGCGATCGCGCGATCGGTCGGGCGTCTCCGGCGCGCCCGCGAAGCGCTCGAACATGCCACCGAGGCATTCCTCTCCGCCCATGGAGAGGCGCATGAAGCGGGCTACTGCGTGCTCGATCGCGGCGCTCTCGCCACCGCGCCGGAGGAGATCGCCTTGCGGGCGCTTGCGCGGGTGCTCGATGCCGTCACCGGGCGCGAGGAGGCGGCATCGCTTGCGAAGATCGAAGCCCTGCTCGAGCCACTTCTGGCTGAGTCCGACAAAGCCCGTACCATTGGTGGCTGCCGCCTCCAGCCGTCCGGCGACCAGCTCTTTATTGTCCGCGAGGTGCGCGCCGATAGCGCTTTGCCGATCGTCGCCGTGGCGCCGGGGCAATGTGCCGTTTGGGATTGCCGTTTTGCCGTGACGCTCGATCCGGCTGCCGTGAGCGGGATCGCCGTGCGTGCGCTCGGTGACGCGGCCTTTCTCGCGGCCCGGCGCAACGATCCCTGGCTTGCCGGCCTGCCGAGGCTGGCGGGGCGGACCCTGCCTGCCCTCTGGCAGGGCGAGAAGCTTCTCGGACTGCCAGCGTTCGGTGCCCATGCAACGATCGCTTTGGGCGCGAAAGCGACATTTGTTCACGCCCTGCCGCGCTAAGGCCGAATTCGAAGCCTTAGCATTGAGGAAGCGTGCACCTCTTTGGATTAGCCTTACTTGGCAAAAACCGCGGCGGTTCCTATGTTACCAAGGCTTAATCACTAGCTTG
>DASQLK010000044.1:0-3107 GCA_035630055.1 Methyloceanibacter sp.
GGCGCAGACCAATGCCTTTGGGATCGGGCCAATAAAAGATTCGCTCGTAGCGGCGATCCTGGAGAATGGGACCAAAGCGCAAGATCTCCACACGGCTCCAAACGGCGACGGCTTCAGCAAAGCTCTCTTTCGTCTTTTCCATGGCGGCCGCCGAAGGCTGCCCGCAAAGAGACCGCACGTCTTTATCGAGCGCGGCAGTCGCCTTGGTAAGTTCGGCGTAGCCGGGACGGATCACTTTGGTGAGCGCGGCCTCTGCGATGGCGGCTTGATCGGCCTCGGCGCGCGCAGGCGCGGGGCTCAGCAGAAGCGCGCCAAAGAGAAGTGCCGATACCGCTCGCATCGTCATGCTCATAACGAGTTCACGAAGGCAACGAGGCGATCGCGGTCTTCCTTGGAGAGCTTGGCGAACGCGTCGCGGGCTTTCTCCGCCTCGCCGCCATGCCAGAGGATCGCCTCGGTGATGTTGCGTGCGCGGCCGTCATGCAGAAACAGCGTGTGGCCGTTCACGGTCTCGGTGAGTCCGATGCCCCAGAGCGGCGCCGTGCGCCACTCGCTGCCGGCGGCGACGCCTTCCGGACGGTTGTCTGAAAGGCTCTCCCCCATGTCGTGCAGCAGCATATCGGAATAGGGATAGATGAGCTGATTGGAGAGGTGCGGCTGATCGGCCACCTTACCCGTCATCAGCTTCGGACGATGGCAACTCGCGCAACCGGACGCAAAGAACAGTTCCTTGCCCTTCAGCACGTCGGGATTGTCGGCATCGCGCCGGCGCGGCACCGCCAGGTTCTGCGAGTAAAAGGTCACGAGATTGAAGAGTTCGTCGCCGATCTCGACGTTCTGATATTTCGCCGACGCGCCGTTCGGCGCGTTGAGGCAGCCGGCCTGCTGCTTCGTGCAGTCGCCGGCGTGATACGGGATCATGGTGGAGGAGATGCCGATGTCGCCGACAAAGGCCTCCGCGGCCTGTTGCGCGATGGTCGGCACGCCAGCCTTCCAGCCGAAGCGGCCGAGCATGACGGTGTCTTTCTCCCGGGACCAGACGCGCTGCGGCTTCCCTGAGATGCCGTCCTTGTCTGTGTCGTCGGGATCGGCGGCGGCGAGGATATGCTCTTCGGGAACGGCTTCGAGCAGGCCAAGACCGATCATCTGCGGCGCGACGCGGGGCGAGATCATCACGTCGGGATGCATGGGCCCGTAGCCGAGATTGCCGATCTCGTAGCTTGGCTCGCGCAGCATGACGGTCTCGCCGTCGGGAAGCGGGAACGGACGATCCCTGTAGGCGACCTTGAGCTTGCCTTCAGCCTTCAGGCCTTGGACCGAGAAATCCTGCAGCTGCCCGCCATAGGTCGGATCGGGGAGCGTGTTGACACTATGCGCGGCGAGGCGATCCTTCTCCTCCTCCGTCACCGCCGGGACCGACAGGCGGACGAGCATGGAGCCGGAATCGTCGGGCACGTCGGAGGACAGCGGCGGGTGGCCGCGGCCGTCCTTCAGATGGCAGTTCTGGCATCCGCGGGCATTGAAGAGCGGGCCGAGGCCATCGGAGGCATCCGTGGACGCCGGGGAAGAAACCCAGTTCTTGCGGAAGATGCCGTTGCCAACCTTGAAGTCGAGCTCGCGCTTGAAGTCCAAATTGCCGGACGACAGCGAGAACGCGTTCGGCGTATCGACGCTGCCGCGCGAGGTGGCATTGCCGCCGGGTTGGGTTTCGCCCTGCTCGAGCTTTGTAAAATCCGTCGGAGGCGCGAGCAGAGCGTCGACGCCCACTTGCGCGTCGGTACCGTACGTCTGCCATGCGCCGACGAGCAGCGGCAGAGCCGCGCCAAAGGCAAGCGCGGCGGCAAGGCAGGCCTTTGGGCCTTGCCTTGCCGATGCTGCTCTTTGCGTCTCTGCGGAAGACTGAAACTTGGTCCGGGGTGGGTGCAACGCGTCCTTCGTCAGAATGTAATACTGGTGCGCGCCCCCAAGATCGCCGCGTCATCGACGCCAGCCACATTGCCCCCCGGCTGGAAGATATATTGGAAGTCAGGCTGGAGCGACCAGCCGGGCTTGATTTCGTAGGTGTAGCAGATCTCGATCAACGCTTCGTAATTGCGGGCGATCGGCTCGCCGAAATCCACATCGAAGCCACTGACCTGGTTGGAAATGCCGGTATAGGCAAAACCGATGGCGAAAGTGTCAGCGGGGCGCCCCGGGATCATGCCGGAGAAGGTCACGCCCGTATCGGCATAGAAGTCGATCAGATTGCGATCGTCGGGCGCGCCCGCGATGCGACCAAATAGCGCGATGCCCTGCGGCTCCTCACTGCCGGGCTTGCGCCAGATCAGCTGGTCGATGATGCCGTAGAAGCCGTAATTGTCGTCGATGACGCGGCCCGGAAGGCCGGTGACGGCGATGAGCGCGCCGCCGGAGTCGAAGCGCTGGTCCTCGAAGTCGCCGAAGTGATTCCAGCCGCCAAACTTCACGATGCCGCGCAAACCGTCGGGATTATAGTTGTAGGCCGCCTCGGCCATGAGCAGCGGATCGTCATCGAGCTCGAAGTCGAGACCGTGATCGTTGCAGACCTGCGGATCGTCGCTGGCGCAAGACGGCGCCGGATCGCCGTTGAACACCGCGACCATGACGCCGAAACGATCGTTCGGATTGACGGCGACGCGCACGCCTGGCGTGGCCAGCGGATAGGCGGGACCGCCGCTTGGCAGGTCCGCGGCCGTGATGGACGGCCAACCCCACGTACCGTTGAGGAAATAGCCGCCGCCTTCGCTGATGAGGAACTCGGCATCCGCCGCGAGCTGACCGACCTTCACGGCGACCTTTTCGTCGAACATCTTCTGCTCGAACCAAATCTCGAAGAGACGCGTCGCGTCGGTGGCTTCGAGATTGGAGACCGGCATCAGGCTGCCGATATTCGCAGCCGTGATCGAGTTGCCGTGGATCTGATAGCCGTTGGCGAAGAAGCAAAGGCCGCTCCAGAGACCGAGCTTCTTCATGTCGGCATTGACGTAAAGCTCGAGGACGCCGTCATATTCGACGCCCTGATCGAAGCCGCCCCAATTGCCGAAGCTTTCGCCGTAATACGCGCCACCGACGCCGATGCCCGCCTTGGC
>DASQLK010000045.1:0-7258 GCA_035630055.1 Methyloceanibacter sp.
GGGATCGGCAGGCCGAGCGCCCGCACGAACAGGGCGGTCGAAAACGCCGCCAGAGCGACCGCCATGACGACGACCTCGCGCCAGCGCGATTCCGGCGTCGCCAGCCCGGCGACCGCGACCACGAGAAGGATCGTCACGAACAGGCCGAGCCTCTGGATGCCCACGGCGAAGACGAGGAGCGAGCCGAGCACGACGCCGAGCGGCCTGAGGTGCCAGCGCGCCACAGGCGGACCGGCCGTGACCAGGCTCCTGCCGGCCATGATCAGACCGAACAGCAGGAGGCCGTAGCAGACGGAAGTCGGCAGAAAGCCCGGGCCCATGCGCATGGCCGTGCCGAGGCGCACGTCGCGCAGCAGCCAGAGCCCGAGCGCGGCCAGGGCCATGAAGAACAGGCCGGCCAGGAGTTCCGTCGGCGCGCCGACGCGGCGCCAGGGTCCGGTGGACGGAGAAGAAACCCTTGGGTCTGCGCGAGGGATCATGGATCGAGTCCGGCTTGGCGCCGCGCAGGGCTGCGCGAGGAATTCACCCATCGAGCACCGTTTGACGCTTTAGCACGGCCCGCCTAAAATGGAACAGCGGTCAATTCAGCGGAACGATCGCGCCGCGCCGAGCGGCTGAAAGACGAGGCATGGCGGAGCATACCAGCAGACCCGGAGCGTCGGACGGTGCGCCGTCGCGCATGGGCGAGGTCGATGAGACGCGCGGGCCCGATGGCGACGGCTCGCGGGGAGGCGAGAAGCGCCTGTCCTCCGTCGCCACCGCGATCGCCCTGCTCAAGGCCTTCTCCGAGGACGAGGTGGATATCGGCGTCAGCACGCTCGCCCGCCGGCTCGGCATCGCCAAGAGCACCGTGCATCGGCTCGCCACCACGCTGGTGTCGGAGGGCATGCTCGAGCAGAACCCGGACAACGGCAAATACCGCCTCGGCATCGCTTTGTTCGGTCTCGGCGCCCTGGTGCGGCGGCGCATGGATGTCTCGACCGAGGCCAAGCCGCATCTGTTCTCCTTGCGAGAGACCACGGGCGAGACCGTGCATCTCGCCATCCTCGACAAAGCGGAGATCATGTACGTCTACAATCTCGAAAGCATGCAGGCGATCCGCATGCGCTCCGATATCGGCATCCGCAAGCCCGCCGCCTGCACGGCGGAAGGCTTGGCGATGCTGGCTTTCCAGCCGACATCCGTGACCGACGCCATCCTCGCCCGCGGGCTGACGGCGCGCACGCCGAGGACCAACACCGATCCAAGACGGTTTCGCGCTGTGCTCGCCGCCGTGCGCGAACGCGGCTATGCGGTCGAGGACGAGGAAAGCGAGACGGGCATGCGCTCGCTTGCAGCGCCGATCCGCAACGGCGCCGGCGAGGTGGTCGCCGCCGTCGGCGTCGCCGGTCCGGTGCAGCGATTGCCCGACGAGACGCTTGCGTCGTTCGCACCGCACGTGCTGAGCACGGCGGAGGCGATCTCGGTCCGGCTCGGCTACCGGTCGCGCGCGACCTTCTAGCCCGTTCATCTCCTTTGATCCCACGCAAAACGCGCCATGGCTCAGATCACGCTCACGAATGCGGACATCGCATTCGACTGCTCCGACGACACGGTCCTGCGGGCCGCTCTGCGGCAGGGAATCGGTTTCGCCTATGAATGCAATGTCGGCTCCTGCGGCACGTGCCGCTTCGAGTTGCTCGAAGGGGAGGTCGTCCACGACCGCGCCGACGCCCCAGGCTGGACGGAGCGGCACCGACAGCGCAAGCAGTATCTCGGCTGTCAGGCGCGGCCGCTCACCGACTGCCGCATCAAGGCCATCCTGCGCGATCACTACAAGAGCCGCCACAAGCCCGTCCGCACCGAGGCGCGGCTGTTCGAGACCGAGGACCTCACGCACGACATCCGCGAGTTCCGCTTCCGCCTCGCGGATGCGGCGCCGTTCCTGGCCGGCCAATACGCGCTGCTCTACGTGCCGGGCGTGACCGGCGCGCGCGCCTATTCCATGTGCAACGTCACCGACGACGGGGCCGAGTGGCACTTCCAGATCAAGCGCGCGCCGGGCGGCGCCGCGACGGCGCAGCTCTTCGACACCCTTGCCGTCGGGGACGCCATCCGGGTCGACGGCCCCTACGGCATGGCCTACCTGCGCGAGGACATCCCGCGCGACGTCCTGTGCTTAGCCGGCGGATCCGGCCTGTCGCCGATGATCTCCATCGCCCGCCAGTTCGCCAAGAGCGAGCGGCTCGCCGACCGCACGCTGCATTTTATCTATGGCGGGCGCGGCGCGCGCGACATCTGCGGCGAGCCCATGCTGCAAAGCCTGCCCGGCTTCGGCACGCGCATCTTTTATCACCCGGCGGTGTCGGCGCCGGAGAGCGATCCCGAGACTTCATGGAGCGGCCGCGTCGGTTTCGTGCACGCGGTCGCCCAGGAGATGCACGGCGAGAAGCTGCCCGGTTTCGAGGTCTACTACGCGGGCCCGCCGGCCATGGCTCAGGCCGTGCAGAAGATGCTCTACGAGATGAAGGTGCCGGCGGCGCAGGCGCATTTCGATCAGTTCTACTAGATCACGATGCGTTTTGATCAATGCCATCAAAACGCATGAATGGGATCGAGTCCAAGAAGTTGAGCATGATCGGCATCATGCTCTGAGAGCAACAAGGTAGAGGGATGGCGAAGCTCGCGCTGACGCTCGGCTGCTGGAACTACGATCGCACGCGCGCGCTCGCGGACGGCACCGTCCGGCCCGACGGCATCGACATCAACTATCTCACCATGCCGGTGGAGGAGACCTTCTTCCGCATGGCGCGCTTCAAGGAGTTCGACGTCGCCGAGATGTCGCTCTCCTCGTATACGGTGTCGCTGCACTCGGAGGCGCGGCCCTTCATCGCCATCCCGGTCTTCCCGTCGCGCTTCTTCCGCCACGCCTCCATCTACATCAACAAGCAAGCGGGCATCCGCGAGCCGCGCGATCTGATCGGCAAGCGGGTCGGCAATCCCGAATACCAGATGACGGCGCCGGTATGGATCCGCGGCATCCTGTCGGAGCATCACGGCGTGCCGGTCGACAGCGTGCAATATTGGATCGGCGGCGAGGAAGAGCCGAACCGCATCGAGAAGATCAAGCTCGACCTGCCCGCCAACATCAAGGTCGCGCCGATCGGCCCCGGCAAGACGCTGGCGCAGATGCTGCGCGACGGCGAGATCGACGCCTTCTACACGGCCCGCAAACCCTCGACCTTCGACACCGCGCCCGACCGCGTCGGCCGCCTGTTCGAGAATTTCGTCGCGGTCGAGAAGGATTATTACCGCACCACCGGCATCTTCCCGATCATGCACACGGTGGTGATCCGCCGCGACATCTACGAGGCGAACCGCTGGGTAGCGCAAGCCCTCAACAAAGCCTTCCAGGAAGCGCAGCGGCTCACCTATGAGGACCTCAAGGAGACGGCGGCGCTCAAGGCGATGCTGCCATGGGCGCACGCCCATATCGAGGAAGCGGTTCGCGATCTCGGCGAGGATTACTGGTCATACGGCTTCGACAAGAACCGCCCGGTGCTCGAAACCTTCCTGCGCTACCATCACGAGCAAGGCCTGTCGAAGCGCCGCCTCCAGCCCGAAGACCTGTTCGCGCCCGAGACGCTCGAAGCCTTCAAGATCTGACGCATCGTTGCGCCCCTTCCGGGGAGGGCGGACTGGCGCGGGAGCGACCGAGCCGGGTGGGGATATGGCGCGCAGCGCCATATCCTGGCCTGGCGTGACCCCACCCCTGCGCTTCGCACTCGGCCCCCTGAAGGGGAGGGATTACTGCTGCGATATCAATGATGGTGATCGTAGTGGTGATGACCATGGTCGTGGCCGTGATGATCGTGATCATGGTCGTGGCCGTGATGGTCCCGCGTCATGTGCTCGGCCTCCGCGTAGCCGTGCAGGAGCGCCTCCATGGTCTTGCGCAACGGGTCCTCCTGGAGGGACATATGGGCGGCCAGGAAACCGGCCAGGCGCGCGAAGACGAGGGGCTGCAGCCGTAGCCTCTCATAGCCGCCGCCCTCGCCGTCACCGTCGCGGGCGCAGCGGCTGAGGGCGTCCGCGAACAGCCGGTCCATGTAGGCGTTATCATCCTTCGCTGAGGGCTCCGGGCGCTGTCCGCGCAGCAACTCTCCTGCATGCAGCCGGAAGCGTGCGTAAAGCTGGTCCTCCAAGCGGTTGCCGTCGTCCTCCAGGTCGCCGCACATATGGTTCTCCATCCCTTTCTTGAACCGATCTGCTACGCCCCTTATGCAGCCGTGCAAAGAGGAACGACAGAGCATGATGCCGGAAAGCTCGTCCTCGGACTCGATCCGGGGATGGACCACGCCCGGACCAAGTCCGGGTGCAAGCTTTTCGGGAGAGACATCATGCTCAATCTCTTGAAATCGATCACGTTCCTGCGTTTGATCGAAGTCGATCAAAACGCATCGTGATCTATGGCTAAAATCGCGCGCTTGACAAAAAGTCTCGGAGCGGACGGTGCCGGGCTCGTCCTGTTCGACGCCCTGCACGGCTACCTGCATCCGAGCGATCCGGGCAAGATCAAGTTTCTCGAAGAGCACCGGATCCTGCCGAACCTGCAGCGCCTGCTGCGAGGGGCCCGCGCCGCAGGCATAACCACGTTCTACCCCGCCGGCGCCCATGCTCCCGACGGCTCGGACTTCGTCGAGCGTCTGACCGATACGGACATGGACCTGACCGCCGGCGCCGCCGACAAGCCGATCAAGCCGCGCTTCCATCGCGAGGGACCTGAGGCGGAGATTGCCGCCGAGCTGGCGCCGGCGACGGGTGATGTGGTGGTGCGGAAGCAGCGCTGGAGCGCCTTCTTCGAAACCAATCTCGAGCTGCAGCTGCGCGCCCGCGGCATCGACACCATCATCCTGGCGGGCGGCTCGACCGATGTCGGCATCGCCGCGACCGCCTTCGCGGCGCGCGACCGCGACTACGGCCTCGTCATCGTGCGCGACGCCTGCTTCTCGATGCGCGGCAACAACCACGACTTCTTCATGGACCGCGTTTTCCCGCGCATGGCGCGCATCCGCACCGTCGACGAAACGCTCGCGCTGATGAAACTTCGTTAACGCGTCATTCCGGGGCGCCGCGTAGCGGCGAGCCCGGAACCCACGCGCGTGCGAGTGGCTTCCGGGTTCTCGCCTTCGGCGAGCCCCGGAATGACAGAATCAAGCTCAATAACCCTCGGCGTTCTCGAGCTGCTCGAACCAGTCGAAGCCCATCGGCTTGATGATGCGGCTGTTGATGACGATGATGCGCGCTTCCTTGCCGGCGTCGGCATTGAAGTGCTTGTGGGCGCAGTAGGGCGGGATGTAGACGAAGTCACCTTCCGACCAGTCGAAGCGCTTCGGCTCCTCGTCCCACGACCATTCGAATTTGTCCTTGCAGTCGAAACGCACGTCCCAGTGCAGGTCGTAGCCGCTCCCCTCGACCACGTACAACACCTCCTCCGACAGGTGCCGGTGCTTGCCGCTCGCCTTTCCGGGCGGCAGGAACTGCATGTAGATGTCGAGGCAGCACTCCTTGGTGTCCATGTCCTCGTGGATGATGTGCTTGATGAGGCCGTCGGGCGAGCGCTCGAACGGCATCTGGCTCGCCTTCACGACGTTGAGGCGGCCGTCGTACTCCTCGCGGAAGCGGGCCGAGGCCTCGACCGCCTTGGCGTAGAAGTCGACGTATTGCGTCTCGGCGTGCGCGCGCTGCCGCTCGATGGAATCAACGATGCTCATATCTCAACTCTCCGGGAATCACAGGTCAGCGGGCGGCTGGTAATTGGCCTGGGTCGGCGAGGGCTCCTTGGGCGGGTAGGTGACCACCTTCTGGAACATCATGTGCATGAACAGGAAGAGCGGCTTCGCCTTCATGATCAGGACGATGCAATCGTCGTCGGGCTGGTCGTTGAAGTGTTGGTGCACGCAGCCGTTCTCGACGATGAGGGCGTCGCCGGCTTCCCAGTCGTGACGCTTGCCGTCATGGACGTCGTGGCCCTTGCCCTTGAGTACGAAGAACACGGCGCTGTTCATGTGACCGTGCTTCTGGCCGTAGCCGCCGGGCGCGTAGACGTCGATATGCGTCTCGATCGATTGCGCCACCTTCACAGATTGCGGGTTGATGATCTTCTTGCCGTAGTTCTGCGGGCCGCCTTTCCACTTCCAATCCTTGGTGTGATAGACGCGCGGCTGCGTGAACAGCTCCTGCACGAGCT
Source organism: Methyloceanibacter sp. (assembly GCA_035630055.1). GTDB lineage: Bacteria > Pseudomonadota > Alphaproteobacteria > Rhizobiales > Methyloligellaceae > Methyloceanibacter. The sequence continues at coordinate 6,230 of DASQLK010000045.1, forward strand.
CGCCGTAGGTGCCCTCGAGCGCCCGCACGAAGACGCGCTTCTTGGTCCAGCGCTCCCAAACGGGCTCCTCTTTCTCGACGGTCGCGCCGCTGTTGTGGCCGAGCCCGGCTCCGCGTGTGCTGTCGTCCATGGCCATGATCTCCTTATCCACGTTGACGGTCAGGCCGCCCGCTCGGCCGGCTTCGGCGGCAGGTCGGGAAGCTCGGCCTGGTAGGCTTCGTCCATCTTCGGCTTGAGCCCGTGCCTGGCGAGCTCCTCGGCGAACAGGGTGCGCACGCGCGGCGTCTCGTCGGCGTAGTCGATCTGGTCGCCGCCGATGCGCATGGAAATCCAGGCCTTCGGCACGCCTTGCGCGTTCCGGATCGACACGACCTCGTGCTTGAAGGCGAGATAGCGCGACGGGCTGGTGCCGGTGTTGAAGTGCTGATGGAACCACATGTTGGGCGGCACGATCATGGTGCCGACCTCCCAATCGTAGCGGCGCGGCTCCTCGCCCTCGGGCCACATCAGCGAATAGCCCTCGCCCGACAGGATGATGACATGCGCGCCCGGTCCGTGCCGGTGGCCCTTTTTGTAGGTGCCGACCGGGAACTGCGAAATGTGGCTGTTCATCGAGCCTTTGGCCATGTTGAAGCGGATATGGCCGCCGCCGGCACCGCGCTCCTTGGCGCTGATGAGCGGCAGGTTGACGGCGTCCGCCACGAAATTGGTCTCGAGCAGCAGGCCCTTCTGCTCGCCCTTATTGGAAAAGTAATCGGGCTCGCCGGCGAAGCGGTTCTTGAAGTCGTAAGGGGTCTGAAAGATGAACGCGACGTCCTCGTAGAGGTTCATGGTCGGCGGCATGTTGGTGACCGCGACGAAGCGCGCCGGCTCCTGGCCGGAGCCGTTGAAGTGCTGGTGCCAGGTGTTGAGCGGGATGGCGAACAGGGCGCCGGCCTTCCATTCGAAGGTGATGCGCTGGCCGGCATCGTTCCACACGCTGGTCGAGCCGCGCCCGTCGAGGACCAGGATCATCTCCTCTAAGAGCTG
>DASQLK010000046.1:0-11210 GCA_035630055.1 Methyloceanibacter sp.
CCCAATCCGCATCGGGCAGGGGGGTAATCGTGAGGGAGCCGATGTCGGAGCCATTCGCGGCGCGCAGGATCAGCGCATGGAGCGCGGGCTCATTGGGCGCGTCCGTAAAATGCGCGAACACTTCGGTTCGCCCCGGCCCAGCCTCGAACTGCCCGACCACCAAGGGCGCTGGCGCACTCCATTCGTCCAGAGCCGCCGCGATCCGCTCAGCCGCGGCGGAATCCGTCTCGATCTTGGCCTGGTAGAGTGTCGAGGAAACTTTGGCCGTCATGCGCGTGCGGCGAGGACCACGCGGCTCACACCGGCTCGACGAAACTGTCGACCACCTTCTTGCGGCCGGCCTTGTCGAAATCGACCGTAAGCTTGTTGCCGTCCACCTGCGCAATGTGGCCGTAGCCGAATTTCTGGTGGAATACCCGCGTGCCGACCGCAAGCCCTGCGCCCTCCGCCGTGCTTGCGGCAACCAGCGTGCCGTCGATGGTCAGCGGTTCACGCCGCTTCGGGGCAGTGTTTCCCTGCGGGCGGTTGCGCTGCGCGCGCTGCCATCCAGGCGTCTCGTAGAAGCCGCCGGCGAAAAGATTCTCGGCCGTGTCGAAGCGGCTCGGCCCGTAAGAGCGCTGATAGCCCTGATCCTCGGCGACCTCGACATGCTCGATCGGCAGTTCGTCGATGAAGCGCGACGGGATCGCCGCCTGCCACTGCCCATGCGTGCGCCTGTTCTGCGCGAACGTGATCTTGGCGCGCTTGCGTGCCCGCGTTAGTCCGACATGGGCGAGGCGGCGTTCTTCCTCCAGCCCTGAGCGCCCGGTCTCGTCCAGGCTGCGCTGATGCGGCAACAGGCCTTCGTCCCAACCGGGCAGGAACACCGTGTCGAACTCGAGCCCCTTCGCGCTGTGCAGCGTCATTAGGCTCACCCGCTCGGTGCCTTCCTCTGTGTCCGCGTCCATGACGAGCGTGACGTGCTCCAGGAAGCCGGCGATCGTATCGAAATCGTCCATGAAGCGGATCAGCTCTTTCAGGTTCTCGAGCTTGCCTTGCGCCTGGTGCGAACGGTCCGCCTGCCACATGCCGGTATAGCCGGACTCGTCGAGGATCAGCTCGGCAAGCTCGGTGTGCCGCATGGCGTCGATCAGCGAGCGCCAGCGGTCGAACGCGGCGATGAGATCGGCAAGCGATTTCCGCGCCGCGGGCTTGAGCTCTTCCGTCTCCGCGATCATGCGTGCCGCCTGCATCAGCGGAATACCGCGCGCGCGCGCGAGCTGATGGATGGATTTGACGCTTGCTTCGCCGATGCCCCGCCTTGGCGTGTTGATGATGCGCTCGAATTTGAGGTCGTTCACCGGATTGAGCGTCACGTCGAAATAGGCGATGGCGTCTTTGATTTCCTGCCGTTCGTAGAAGCGCGGGCCGCCGATCACGCGATAGGGCAGGCCAAGCGTGATAAAGCGGTCTTCGAAGGCGCGCATCTGGAAGCTTGCCCGCACCAAGATGGCCATCTCGGCAAGCGATTCCCCTTTGTGCTGCAGCTGCTCGATATCCTCGCCGATGACGCGGGCTTCTTCCTCGTCGTCCCAGCAGCCTCGCAAGACGACTTTGTCGCCGGACATCGAGTCCGTCCGCAGCGTCTTGCCGAGCCGGCCCTTGTTGTGCGCGATGAGGCCCGAAGCGGCGCCGAGAATATGGCCGGTGGAGCGATAGTTCCGCTCCAGCCGGATGATCTTCGCGCCGGGGAAGTCGGTCTCGAAGCGTAGGATGTTGTCCACCTCCGCGCCGCGCCAGCCATAGATAGACTGGTCGTCGTCGCCGACGCAGCAAATGTTCGACGTCCCCTGCGCCAGCAGCCGCAGCCATAAATACTGGGCCACGTTAGAGTCCTGGTACTCGTCCACGAGCATGTATTTGAACCGCTGCTGATATTTCTCCAGCACGTCGGGGTGGTCCTGGAACAGGCGCAGATTCTCCAGAAGCAGATCGCCGAAATCGGCGGCGTTCAGATCTTTCAGCCGGCGCTGATAGGCTGCGTAGAGCTCGCGGCCCCTGCCGTTGGCGAATGCGAAGCTCTCGCCGTCCGGCACGCGCTCGGGCCTCATGCCGCGGTTCTTCCAGCCGTCGATCATCGCTGCGAGCAGCCGCGCCGGCCAGCGCTTGTCGTCGATGTTCTCGGCTTCCAGCAGCTGCTTGATGAGGCGGATCTGGTCGTCGGTGTCGAGCACCGTGAAGGACGGTTTCAGGTCCACGAGTTCGGCATGCCGGCGCAGAATCTTGACTCCGATGGCGTGGAACGTACCGAGCCAGGGCATGCCCTCGACCACGCCGCCGATCAGGTCGCTGACGCGATGCTTCATCTCCCGCGCGGCCTTGTTGGTGAACGTCACCGCGAGGATCTGCGACGGCCAGGCGCGCCCAAGGCTCAAGATATGCCCGATGCGCGTGGTGAGGACCCGCGTCTTGCCCGTCCCCGCGCCCGCCAGCACGAGGAGGGGCCCGTCCAGCGTTTCCACCGCCTCGCGCTGCTCATCGTTGAGCGCATCCAGATAGGGGCGCGCCTGCCGGCTCACCGCCCGCTGTGATAGGGGGCGCCGATCGATCTCGTCGTCGTCTGGGGGTGGCAGCGCCTGGGCGGCGCGAATCTTTGTCATGACTCAAGGCATTATATCATCGCGGGGGACGCAAAAGGGAAGGCTGGCCCCCTCACATTGGGACAAGTCACCGGAATGTCACGGCCTCAGCCATCACCTTGGCTTGTGCGGCCTCATGACCTGCCGCGGCGCCCCTCTGTTACCTCTCAGCCACGGACGGCGGATTCCAGCAAAAATTGCGCCACAAAGGTTGCGGCCCCCTGGTGTCGATGGCAAATCAGCGAGTGAGACTGAGGGAAATGGGAATCATTTCAGGAGGATTTGATGCTTCGAGCTGCGAAGATGGGATTTATGTTGCTTGGCGCCGCCGTGTTTTCGCTTTGCGTGCTGGAGCCTGCCATGGCGGGATGCCAGCTGATTCGCGCCACCAATAGCGCCGAGTCCAAGGCGTCGGCCGCTCGCGCAGCCCATGCTAATGCTCTTCAGACCGCGCAGCAGATCAAGCATCAGCGCGGCTGGCGCTATGTCCACGTGCGCGCCCGCAAGGTGACGCCGGACCCGTTTTGGAAGTCGGTTCGCCCGGTCGTGACCAAGGATATGCTCCTCAAGCCCGATGTCGTGACGGCGCAAACCTATTCCCAGTGCTGGGAAGGCGTGGTGGTGCCGTTCGTATGCACCGCCGGCGCTGTTGCCTGCGGCAACTAGCGTCGCCACGACGTCCCCTTCGGACGCTCGCCTCTTCTGAAAGGTCGCCGCCGCCGATAATTCGGGGCGGCGGCCTTTTTTTATTGCGGCTGAACGCCGCGCAACGCCGGCGCACGCTCTTGCGTTACGTCCTTGTCGCTGCGAGGCCGTAGAGAGATTGGTAACGCTTAACCCGTTGGAATGTCGGCATGACGCCCAGATACATTGGCTCGAAGGCCATCGAGGCCTTCCCGCAATATACGTTCGGCGAGCGTGTCGCCGACGGCTGCATTCACATCGTCGGCGTCGTTGCGAGCCTGATTGCCTTCTCCGTACTGCTCGTCATCGGCGTCCAGTCTCAAGTGCTGCTTTGGGGGGTTAGCCTCGCCATCTACGGCCTCGCCATGGTCGCGATGTTCAGCTTCTCCGCCGGCTATCACCTCGTCGCGCGGCCGCGCGTGAAGGAGATCCTGCGCCGTTTCGATCACGCCGCGATTTTCGTCATGATCGCTGGCACCTACACCCCCTTCATTCTCATTCAGATGAACAATGCCTGGGGGCATTGGCTGCTTGCCACCGTCTGGCTCATCGCCGCCATCGGCGTCGGCTTGAAGCTCTTCGCACCGCGTTATCTCGAAGGCCTCTCCACCGCGCTCTATCTCGTGCAGGGCTGGGCGGTCGTCGCCGCCTGGGAGCCGCTCACCGCCGCGGTCTCGGGTCAGGTTCTGTCTCTGTTGGTCGCCGGTGGCGTCCTCTACTCCGTCGGCGTCGTGTTCCATCTCTGGAGCCGTTTGCCGTATCAGAACGCAATCTGGCACGGCTTCGTGCTGACGGCCGCCGGTTGCCACTACGCGGCGGTTCTCGCGGCGGTCCCGAGCGCCTAAAAAGGCGCGAAAAGCCTGAACTTTCGTAACGAAGCGCCTATAGAATGAGGCCATGACCATGCTCATGGCGGAAGCGTCCGCGCCCCCCGGCGACGCGGAGCGGCGGACATTGATCGCGGACCTCTCCGCCCGCTTCGGCGACCGGCTGTCCACCAGTGCCGCGCTGCGGTCCCAGCATGCGAACACGCTCACCTGGATTCCCTGCCAGCCGCCCGACGCCGTCGCTTTTGCGGAAAGCGTTGAAGACGTCGTCGAGGTGGTGCAGCGCTGTGCCGCCGCTCGGGTGCCCGTCATCGCCTTTGGCGCCGGCACGTCTCTCGAAGGCAACGTCAACGCGCCCTTCGGCGGCATCTCTCTAGACCTGACGCGCATGAACCGCGTCCTTGCGGTGCACGACGCCGATCTCGACTGCACCGTTGAGGCGGGCGTCACGCGCAAGGCGCTCAACGCGCATCTGCGCGATAGCGGTCTCTTCTTTCCCGTGGACCCCGGCGCGGACGCGACGCTCGGCGGCATGGCCGCGACGCGCGCATCCGGCACCAACGCCGTGCGCTACGGCACCATGCGCGACAACGTGCTCGCCCTGACCGCAGTCCTCGCCGACGGTCGCGTGGTCGAGACGGGTACCCGCGCGCGGAAATCCGCTGCGGGCTACGACCTCACGCGGCTCCTCGTCGGATCGGAGGGAACCCTCGGGATCATCACGAGCCTCACCTTGCGGCTTTACGGCATTCCCGAAACGATCCTCGCGGCGGTTTGTCCCTTCGCCACCATCGAGGGCGCCTGCAATGCCGTCATTGCCGCGCTGCAAATAGGCCTTCCGCTCGCCCGCGTTGAGCTTCTGGACGGCGTGCAGATTCGCGCCTGCAATGCCTATTCCTGCCTGGCGCTCCCTGAGCAGCCGACGCTGTTCCTCGAGTTTCACGGCACCGAGGCCTCGACCCGCGAGCAGGTCGAGACATTTGCCGGAATCGCCGCCGGCGAAGGCGGCGGAGATTTGCAATGGGCGGTCCGGCCAGAGGACCGCTCAAGACTCTGGCAGGCGCGCCACGATGCCTACTGGGCCGCGCGTGGACTGCAGCCAGGCACCGAACTCTTGTCCACCGATGTCTGCGTGCCCATTTCCGCCCTTGCCGCTTGCGTCAGCGAGACGCGCGCGGACATCGACCGGCTTGGACTTCTCGCGCCCATCGTCGGCCATGTCGGCGACGGCAATTTTCACGTCATGCCGCTCTTCGATCCGGCCGATTCCGCGCAAAAGGGCAAGATCCAGGAGTTTCTCGATCGCCTGATCGCGCGCGCCCTGCGCTACGAGGGCACCTGCTCGGGCGAGCACGGGGTGGGCCAGGGCAAGATTGACTACCTGAAGGACGAGCACGGGGAGGGGGTCGAAATCATGATTGCCATAAAAAAGGCGCTAGACCCGTTGAATATCCTCAATCCCGGAAAGATCTTTCGATACCATGACGGCGCTTAGCGGCCTCATTTCCGCGTCTTCGCGTCAGCGCCCGAGCCCAAGGCCGAGATTTCCGTGAACTCATTTCTCCTAGCGCTGTCGGCCTTGCTGATTCTCGCCATCAGCGCGCTCTTTGCCGCGCCGCTTTTCATTGACTGGAATGAGTATCGCCCCGTCTTCGAGGCGAAAGCGTCCGAGCTTCTTGGACGCGCGGTCAAGGTCGAGGGCCCGGTGCATCTCGTCATCCTGCCGGCGCCTGAGTTCCGCTTCGACACCATCAAGGTTGCCGATCGCGCTGGCAGCTTCGAGAAGCCGTTCCTTGAGGCCCGCTCTGTCGAGGCGCTGATCAGCATCGGCGCTTTAATGACGGGGAACGTTGAGGCGCGGACGCTGTCCTTGCAGGATCCCGTGCTCCGCCTCGACATCGGTGCCGATGGCGCCGGCAACTGGAGCGATCTCGGCACGGGCAATGCGCAAGGCGCGTTCGTGCCTAAAGCGGTCTCGCTCGACGCGGTGACGATCAGCAACGGCACCGTCGAGATTGCCAAAGAAGGCAGCCCGCAATTCGTCCTGCGCGCGGTCGAAGGCGCGGCCAGCGCATCTTCGCTGACGGGGCCGTACAAGGTTACCGCGTCTTACGATTATGAAGGGCGCCGCCAAGAGCTCGGCTTCTCTACGAATGCGCCGGATGCCGCGGGACTGTTTCGACTGAAAGCTGTGCTTCGCGATCAAGACAGGCGCGCCACCTATCTCCTCGATGGCAGCGTGAGCGGCCTTTCGAGCGCGCCTGCCTACGATGGCAAATTCACCCTGCGCATCGCCGAAACCAAGACGGCCGAAACCAAGACGGCCGAACCCAAGCCAACCCAAACAGAGACAGCCGAAACCGAGACAGTCCCCGCGGAGCCGTCCGCGCCCGCAGAGCCGGTCCCGCAGGCAGAATCGGTTCCGGGCGATCTGCCCGAGCTTCCGGTGACAGGGCTTCCTGTCTCTGCCTTTGAGTTGAAGGGCGACCTCAAGGCGACGCTCGATCGCGCGGAGATTCCCGCGTTCGACGCCACCATTCATGCGCGCGGCCGTCCGCAGCTTATGAAAGGACAGCTTGCCATCGTCTTTGGCGACCGTCCGCGTATCGAAGGCGCGGTCACGGCCCGCTGGCTCGATCTCGACATGCTGTTTGGCGATCTGTCAGAGGACGCCAAGCGCGCGCCGCTCGATCTTCTCGGCGATCTTGCCGCGAGGGCGCTCGTGGAAGCGGGCAAGCTCGGCGATGCCAACGTCAGCGCGGCGATCGAGCAGGCGAGCCTCGGTGGCGATCTCGTCAGTGCGGTCGATCTCGCCGGTGCAACAAAAGGCGAGAGCATCGCGGTCGAACGCTTCAGCGCGGTCCTGCCGGGCGCCAATCGCGTCACGGCGACGGGTGAGATCAGCGGAAGTGACAAAGGCCCCATTTTTGCCGGACCGGTGACGCTGCAAGGCTCGGAGTTGCGCCCGCTGCTGCGCTGGTCTGCGGGCGATCGTGAGATGTCGGCCCAAACCACAACCGGTGATTTCAGCCTTGCGGCAGCCGTCACGCTTGGCGGCGGACGCCTTCAGCTTGCCGACGCGAAGGGTGAGCTCAGCGGGACGGCGTTCCACGGCAAGCTCGATTATAGCGGCGGCGATCAGCGCCTGATCGATCTGGAGCTCGACAGCGACCGTCTCGACTTGCGCGAGGTGCTAGGCGACGGCATTTCCTGGCAGGCCTGGCTGCCCGCTGCGAAAGGCGAGGGGGCCGGGGGGCCGGCTGCCGAGCGCGATCTGCTTGCCGAACTTCGCGATGACCGCGCAAAGGTCACGCTGCGCGTCGGCGAGCTTCTTCTGCCAGACATCCCGGGGGGCAAGCTCGACGCCGATTTCACCCTTGCCGGCGATACGCTCGACGTGGCGCAACTGAACTTCGCCGCGCCAGGCTCGCTGTCCCTGAACGGCAAGGGACGCATCGAAAGTCTGAGCCAAGCGCCCGCAGGCGGCGTCAATTTTGCTCTTTCGGCTCAGACCAAGGAGGCCTTGAGCGTCGCGACGCAATTGCTCGGCTTCTCCGAGAGCGTCAGCGGTTCCAAGCATCTCGGCGGTCTCGTGCCGCTCGACGTTCAGGTCGGCCTTGTCGCGGATCGCGCGGGCGACGCGACTAAGGCTTCGTTAGACATGACCGGCATGGCGGGCCGCTCGCAGCTCGCCGTCACCGCGCACGCCACCGGCACGCCGGCAAAGCTCGGCGACGCCGAGATGGATTTCGCCGGCAGCCTGACCGGCGACAAGCCGCAAGTCATGCTTGGGCTGCTCTTTCCCAATCTCCCCGAGGATCGTCTTGCCGCGGCCGCTGGCGACGGCGGGACCCTCAGCGTGACGTTGCGGGGCGTCCCCAATAAAAATGTCACCGGCCGTTTCGGCCTGGAGACGGGCGCCATCAAGATCGCCTTCGACGGGGACGGCGCGCTTCATGACGATGGTCTCGCGCTCAAGGGCAAAGGCACGGCGGCGACCGCCAGTGCCGGCCTCGCTCTTGCTCTGCTCGGCCTCGAAGCGCCGCCGAGCGCAAGCGATATTCCGCTCGATCTTAGCGCCGCCGTGACGAAGTCCGGACAAACGGTTGCGATCGAGACGGTCACGGGCACGATCGCCGGCGAACCCGTGCAAGGGAGCGCGCGCTTTGACCTCAGCCGCGCTCGCACCAAGATCTCCGCGAAAGCGGACGTAGGGTACGTGAATCTCGCTTCGCTCCTCGGCACGCTGATCGCCTGGCAGCGCACCCCCTCCACCGAGGAGATGCTGGGCTCAATCGGGGCCGGCGCGTCCGCTGTCTGGCCCTCGCGCGGCTTCGCTCTCGCCCCGCTTGAGACGACGGAGGGCGACATCACGCTGACCGCCAAGACCATGTCTCTCGGCGCACCGCTCGAAATCCGCGGCGCCACCCTGAACGCACGCTTGACGTCGGAGGGGCTTTCGATCGCCGACCTGAAGGGCGGTCTTTTTGGCGGAGCCCTTGTAGCCTCCGGCGATCTCTCACCGCGCGGTGCCGGCGCGATGCTTTCCGCCCGCGCCGAGATTACGGACGGCAAGCTTGAGGAGTTGTCAGTAGGCGTGGCCGGGAAGCCGCTCGCCAAAGGACCCTTCTCCTTGCGCTTCGATGTCAGCGGCGAGGGCTTGAGCCCGCCGGGGCTCGTCGCGGGACTGAGCGGCGAGGGCGCTCTCACCCTCGCGGCCGGGACCCTGCAATCCTTCAATCCTGCTCCCCTGCAGCAGGTTGCCGCGAGCGCCAAGAAGAAGGTCAAGGCCACGAAGGAGCAGATCGAGGCGCAGGCCCGCAGCGTGCGCGACAAGCTCACCAAGGGCACGTATCGCTACGGCGCGACTACCATTCCCTTCGAGGTCAAGAACGGCACGCTTCGCCTTGATCCGACGCAGCTTGCGGGCAAAGGCGCCGCGCCCACGATCGCCGGCTATGTCGAGCTTGCGAGCCTGAAGCTCGACAGCGAGTGGACGGTCAACATGGATGGCGATCTCCCCGCCGTCAGCCTCGTCTTCGCCGGACCTCTGGACAAGGCTGCCGAGATCTCTCCCGGCATCGATACCGTCGCCATTGAGAGCTATCTCACCATGCGCCGCATGAAGGAGGACGTCGAGCGCCTGGAAACCTTGGACGTCACCGGCAAGACCAAGCCGAAGATTGATGACGATGAGGCGGCCGCGCCCGAGCCGCAGGCGGCGCCCGATCCCCCGCAGCCGAAGCCTCCCGTTCAGCCCGACAAGGTGCAGATGCCATCGCCGCCGCCGCCGAAGCCGGTGCCCACCGTCGATGCCGCGCCGTCGCAGCCCGTGCCCGCGCAACCGGCGCCTGCGCCTGTGCCGGCTCCGTCTGCCGACGCCGCGCCGGCGCCAACCGCCCCGCTTCCCTGGTCGGCCGGCGTGCCGTCCGATGCAGCGCCACCCCCAGAGCAATCCTCGATCAATCCGCAGCTACCGCCGCTCTTGGATGCCGAAGGCAATCCGGTTGTTGTCGATCCCACGCTTGAAGCGGGCACGCCCCTGCCGCCGCGCCCTGCGCCACGGCAGCGCCGCCCGCGTACGGCTCCCGACGATTGGAAGAAGAACATTCCGATCTTTGGCGGCGGCTAACTTCTTTTTTACGCCGATCCCGCTTTCGCTCGCTTCAAGACATGGAGCCTAATCGCCGCCGAAAGACTGGCGTCCCGGTCTCGCGCCTGATCGATCTCGGCGACAACGTCCGCGACCGAGCGTCCTTCCGCCGTGGCGATTGCCTGCAATCCATCCCAGAACTCGTCCTCGAGCGAGATGCTGGTGCGATGCCGAGCGATGGTGAGAGAGCGCTTTCGGCCTGACATGCGACTAAGGCTTTGGCCCGATCATGTCCTCGGGGCGCACGATGCGGTCGAAGTCCTCTTCGCTCACCGCGCCGAGCCGCACCGCCTCTTCGCGCAAGGTGGTGCCGTGCTTGTGCGCGGCTTTCGCCACCTCGCTCGCTTTGTCGTAGCCGATATGCGGCGCGAGCGCCGTCACGAGCATGAGCGACTGCTCCATATGCTCCTTGATGCGCTGCCGGTTCGCCTCGATGCCGACGACGCATTTGTCGGTGAAGCTTTGCGCCACGTCGGCGATCAGCTCGATCGACTGCAGCATCACATGCGCGATCAGCGGCTTGAACACGTTGAGTTCGAGATGCCCCTGGCTCGCGGCGAAGGTGATGGTCGCCTGATTGCCCATCACCTGGCAGGCGACCATCGTCACCGCCTCGCACTGCGTCGGGTTTACCTTGCCCGGCATGATTGACGAGCCCGGCTCATTCTCGGGCAAGAGCAGTTCGCCAAACCCGGAACGCGGCCCTGAGCCGAGCAGCCGGATGTCGTTTGCGATCTTGAACATGCCGGTCGCAACCGACGCGACCGCCCCATGCGCGAACACGAAGGCGTCGTGGCTTGCGAGCGCCTCGAACTTGTTCTCCGCCGTATAGAAGGGCAGCCGCGTCATCTCCGCGATCTTGGCCGCGAAGGCCTCTGCGAACAGCGCACTCGTGTTGAGGCCGGTGCCGACCGCCGTTCCGCCCTGCGCCAGCGCGTAAAGGGAATGCAACGTCAGTCTGATGCGCTCGATGCCATGATCGATCTGCGCCCCATAGCCGCCGAATTCCTGCCCCAGTGTTAGGGGAGTGGCATCCTGAAGATGCGTTCTGCCGATCTTCAAGATGTCCTGGAACGCCTCTGCCTTGTCTTTCAGGGCTTGGTAGAGATGCGCCAGTGCGGGGTTCAACCGATAAGCAATCTCCTCGGCCGCGGCGATATGCATGGCCGTGGGGAAGGAGTCATTCGAGGATTGACCGAGATTCACGTGGTCGTTCGGATGCACGGGACTTTTCGCGCCGCGCGCCCCGCCCAGCATTTCGTTGGCGCGATTGGCGATGACCTCGTTCAGGTTCATGTTGGTCTGCGTGCCGGACCCGGTCTGCCAGACCACAAGCGGGAAATGCGCATCGAGCTGCCCGTCCATCACCTCCTGCGCCGCCGCGGCGACGGCGTCGGCGACCCGGGCGTCCAGCAGCCCCAGATCCTT
>DASQLK010000047.1:0-2191 GCA_035630055.1 Methyloceanibacter sp.
TCCAATCCCACGGCGATCGTCGCCGACCTCGACTTCTATAAAGAGGTCGTGACCTTCGCAAAGAAGCACGATCTTCTCGTGCTGTCGGACCTCGCCTACGCCGAGATCTATTTCGAGGGCCCGCCGCCGCCGTCGATCCTCGAGGTCGAAGGGGCCATGGATATCGCCGTCGAGTTCACCACCCTCTCCAAGACCTACGCCATGCCCGGCTGGCGCATGGGTTTCGCTGTCGGCAACGAGCGACTGATACAAGCGCTGACGCGGGTGAAGTCCTATCTCGACTATGGCGCCTACACTCCGATCCAGGTCGCCGCCGCCGCCGCGCTTAACGGGCCGCAAGATTGCATCGACGAGATCCGCGGGATCTACCGCCGGCGTCGGGACTGCCTCGTGGATTCCATGGCACGGGCCGGCTGGCCGATTCCATCCCCGCCGGCCACCATGTTCGCCTGGGCGCCGATTCCAGAGATGTTCGCGCATCTCGGCTCGCTCGAGTTCTCGAAGATGGTGCTGGAGAAGGCCGGGGTCGCGGTCTCCCCGGGCGTCGGCTTCGGCGAGTACGGCGAGGGCTATGTCCGGATCGCTCTTGTCGAGAACGAGCAGCGCATTCGTCAGGCCGCACGCAACATCCGTAAGTTCCTCACCGATCAGGCGAGCGACCTGCACAACGTCATTCCCATTGCCTCCAAGGCGCATCGGACGTTCTGATCTTTCCCCATGGCGGATTCATTGAAACTTGGACTAGCCGGCCTCGGCACGGTCGGGTCCGGCCTCGTGCGGCTCCTTGCGGCACGTCGCGCATCGTTGAGTGCGCGCGCGGGCAGGCCGATCGAGATCGTTGCGGTTTCCGCACGCAATAAGCGCAAGAAGCGCGACATCGACCTTTCCAAATTCCGCTTCGTCGGCAATCCCGTCACGCTCGCGCAGGATCCCGAGATCGATGTGTTCGTCGAACTGATCGGCGGTGAGGGTGGGATTGCCAAGGAAGCGGTCGAAGCCGCACTGAAAGCCGGCAAGCATGTCGTCACGGCAAACAAGGCGCTTCTCGCCCATCACGGCGCAAGCCTTGCGGCCTTGGCAGAGAAGCATGGCGTCTCGCTAAACTTCGAGGCGGCCGTCGCCGGCGGCATCCCCATCGTCAAGGTCATGCGCGAAAGCCTGCGCGGCAACGATATCTCGCGCGTCTACGGCATCTTGAACGGCACCTGTAATTACATCCTCACCCTGATGGAGCGGGAAGGGCGCAGCTTCGCCGAGGCGTTGAAGGAGGCCCAAGCCGCGGGTTACGCCGAAGCCGATCCAAGCTTCGATGTCGGCGGCTTCGATACCGCTCACAAGCTTGCGCTCCTCACGAGCCTTGCCTTCGGCACGCGCCCTGCCTTCGATGCCATCTATGTCGAAGGTATCGAAACCATCGCCCAAGCCGACATCGAAGCGGCAGACGATCTCGGCTACCGCATCAAGCTGCTCGGCGTCGCGCTGAAGACCGACAGCGGCATCGAGCAGCGCGTGCACCCCACCATGGTGCCGCAGGACACGGCGATCGCAGAGGTGGATGGCGTTTCCAACTGTGTTGCCATCGACGGCGACTTTGTCGGCGACGTGATGCTCATCGGCCCCGGTGCCGGCGCGGGCCCGACGGCGTCGTCCGTCATGAGCGACTTGATCGACATCGCGCGTGGGCATGTGCTTGTGCCGTTCGGTGCCAGCGCCAAGGACCTCAAGCCTTACAAAAAGGCGCAGATGCGCACTCATGAGGGCGGCTACTATATCCGCCTCTCTGTATACGACCGCACCGGCGCGTTTGCCGCCATCGCCGGGCGCATGGCCGAGCAGGGCATCTCGCTCGAGAGCATCGTCCAACGCCTGCCTTACACTGAAATGCCAGGCGCGCACCGGCGCCGCGAAGGTAGCGCTGCGGCCGTCGTCATGATCACGCACCAAACGACGGAAGCCGCCATCCGCAAGGCCTTGCAGGCCATCGAGCGCGATGGGAATGTGGTCGCCAAACCACAAATGATCCGTATCGAAAAACTGTGATAAGCATGTGCTAACGGGGCATTGGCGAACGCATAATCGCCGAGCTCAGGGAGGAGCCAGACGTGCTGACGTCACCGGCAAGGACCGGACTCGACCGCACTCTCGCCCTTGATATTGTGCGCGTGACCGAGGCCACGGCCATCGCCGCCGC
>DASQLK010000048.1:0-7765 GCA_035630055.1 Methyloceanibacter sp.
TGGACGCGACTCTCGGCAACCCGGACGCTGACGACGACGATGTCCTCGCCGTGCTCGACGCCGAGCGCGACAATGAGAACCGCGCCGCCAACAACGCGACGGCAGCGCTCCTTGCCGCCGCCGCCGGCCTTGGCGTTGCGACCGCCGCGGCCTCCGCAGCCATCGCAGGCAATGCCGAGCTTGAGACCGTGCCGGATGCGTCTGCTGCGCCGCAAGGCGATGCCCCGGCCGACACCGCTAACAGCGCCGCGCCGGCCACTGCCGACCCGCTCTATGTGGACAGCAGCGAGGCAGCCCCATCCTCCGGCCCAAGCGATGACGCCAATACCGCGGCGCCCCCCATCGACACGGTGGAAGCGGACGGGAACGCGCCGGCTGAGATCGAAGGCCTTTCCTTCAGCCATGCCGCGTCGCAGCAGAGCTACACGCCGGTCGCGGCCTATACCGATGCCGACAAGGGCCCGGTGACGACGACCGCCGCCGCAACGGACGCCCATGCTGAGCATGAGGATGCTGCGCTCGTCATCCCCGCCGATGCGGAGACGGAGGTGGCTGCCGCCGCTCCGGAGGAAACGGCTCCCGAGGGCGAAAGCGACACCTCGACCGCGAGCCTCGCGGAGCGCATCGCCGCGCTGACGACCCTCGACACCAACCAGGACGGCAAGATCGACGCCAACGACACGAGCTACAGCCAGCTCGCCGTCTGGAACGACCTCAACCACGACGGCATCGGCCAGCTCAACGAGCTGTCCAGCCTCGCCGATCATGGCTTCCAGGGCATCTCGCTCGGCGGCGAGCTCGACGGCTATCTCGATGCATCGTCGCTCCTTGCCTCCGGCAAGCCGTTGGTCGACATCGAGGGCCTTGGCCAATTCAAGTCGCTCGCCAATCTCGACATCGGCGATCTTCTCGTCGGCGGCGAAGGCCATCTCGATCTCGACCACGCCCTGAAGGCGAGCGGGCTTGCGAGCGAGCAGCCTGAGAGCGGTCACGGCGCGAGCGGCAGCGGTCCGCAGGCCTCTGAATCACAGCCCTCCGCCTCTTCGTCGGAAGCTGCCGTGCAGAATGCCGATACGCCGCCGCCGTCCAACAACGCGGCTGCGTCCAGTGCGGGCACGCCTCCGAGCGCCGGCGACACGCCCGACGCCAAGGCCAATGACGGCCCGGCGGAAGCCGCAGGCCCGAACCATGCCGAGGCCGCGAGCGTTAATGTCACCGTGGACGACGGCGCCGAACAGGCGCAGAATCACGCGGTGATGTAAGAGCCAGCCATGACGCAGGACGACGGCCTCAGCATCGACATCGTCTTTTCCGGCTCAGCGCTGGAAGGGGCGATGCCCTTTGCCTCGTCGCAGGCGAACTGGTTCTCCGACATGCCCCCGTCCATGGCCTGGACCGCGCCTGTCGCCGAGGTCGTGGTGGTTTACGGCTCCGCCGTCGAAGCCGAGCCGCCGGTCATCGAGCCGGTCAGCGCCCCGTCCGATTTGATCGCCGGCTCCATCCTGCTCGAGGCGCCGGCCGGCGACGCCGTGTTGGCCGAGCTTGGGGACGATGGCCTGTCGGCGCTTCTCGGTGGCGAGCTTTTGGAGAGCGCCGCGGCTCAAGCTCCGCCCGCCGAAGCCGAGACCTTCCTTTTGACCGGCATCGACATCGACGAGCTTCTGACCGGCGCCGAGACCCCGGAGATCGTTGCCCTTCCGGAGCTGTTCCAGGCTGGACACGTTCCGGCGATGGAGACGAGCCACGTTGGCCCGGTCACGATCGAGATCGAGGACGATTTCGGCCTTGCCGCCACCCACATCCTCGCCTGAGGACCAGAGTTCCTTCTGACCGTCCGCGAGGGCCTCTGTGGCGCGCCGGCCACAGCCGCCCCGCCATCAGCCAAAGTCTCACAACACCGCTTGTTCGGCCTGATTTCCCGTGGGAAACTTGCGCCTAAGCGCCAATGCGCGCTTGGGGGGATGGACGCATGCGATCACTCGCTCTTGCCGCCGCGGTTGCGGCGTGCCTCACGGTCAGTACTGCGGATGCGGCTGACCTCTATGGCGAAGGCGGCGGCGGGCCTTACTGCCGCTTCGTCGAGAACGCGCATCATCTCTTGAGCCTCGACCGCCGCAACATGCGCGAAGAGGTCGCCCGCCGTTACGTCGAGGCTGCGGATGTGTTCCGCATGCAGTCCACGGTCTATTCCACGAGCCCGCTGTTCGAGTGGTCCAATCAGACTAAGATCGCCTGCGCCAAGGCCATCGGCTATCTGCGCCGCCACTTCATCTGGGGCCCAGAGGTCGACGTCGAGTCGGTCCAGAAATGCGATTGCTTCTATGATCGCATGCGCAGCTACATGGGCGGTCGCCGCACCGCGCAATACTGATCCGCTTTCTCCCCCCATCGAGGGTGCCGGCGTCCTTCGGGCGGCGGATGCGTCCGCGCGCCGGCCTTTCAGGGTTAATGATACGTAACTGGAGATTGGCCCGGAACGTGCTTAGTACAGTCCGAACATGATCAAGGATTGGGCAGGATTGGCGGCCGAGCGCTGGAACGCTTGGGTCGCGCAATGGAGGCAAGCGCTACCCGCCATGGATATGCCTGTCGCAAAATGGGGCACCACCGCCGCGGAGCGACAAGACCTTGATTTTGCAAGGGGTTCCGACGCTGCCCTAGCCGATGCGCCGCCCCGTGGCCACGGCATCTTCCTTTATGTCTGCCTCGCCTTTTTCTTCGTCGCCCTCGGCTGGGCCGCCTGGGCGCAGCTTGAGGAGGTGACGCGCGGCGAGGGCAGGGTCATTCCCTCCTCCAAGCGGCAGGTCATCCAGAATCTGGAAGGCGGCATCGTCAAGGCCATCCTGGTGCGCGAAGGCGCCAAGGTCACCAAGGGGCAGGTTCTACTGCGCATCGATTCCACGGGGTTCGCGTCCAATCTCGGCGAGCTTGCCTCGAAGGATATCGCTCTCGGCGCCGCCGTCGCTCGGCTTGAGACGGAAGCCGCCAACCCGGATGCCGAGAGCGTCGTGTTTCCGCAGGATCTCGTCAACAAAGCGCCTGCGGTCGTGGACGCCGAGAACACGCTTTTCAACATCCGCCGCAGCAGCCTGCTCAATCATCTCCACGTCCTCGACGAACGCCTGCAGCAAAAGCGCGGTGAACTCGCCGAGCTTCAGGAGAGCCTGAAGCGCTTCACCAACAACCGCGACATTGCGCTGCGCGAATTCAAGATCAAGAAAGACGTCGCCGAGCGGGGCATCATCTCCAAGGTCGAGGTGCTGCGGCTCGAGCGCGAGCTGGCCGACCTCGATGGCCAGATCGCCACGACGCAGCAGTCCATCCCCCGCGTCGAGTCCTCGATCCGCGAGGCCGAGCGCCTCGTGCAGGAAGAAAAGCTCACCTTCCAGCAGAATGCTCAGACGGAGCTGAACACAAAGCTCGCGGAACTGGCGGTTGTCCGGCAATCCCTGACCGGCGCCGAGGACCGCGTTAACCGAACGGAAGTTCGCTCGCCGGTCGACGGCATCGTGAACAAGCTTCTGATGAATACGGTCGGTGGCGTCATCCGCGCCGGCGAACCCATGATCGAGATCACGCCCATCGAGGAGAGCCTATTCGTCGAGGCACGTATAAAACCGAGTGATATCGCTTTCATAAGTCCTGGGCAGCCGGCGATCGTTAAAATTACAGCTTATGATTTTACTGTTTATGGAGGACTGGAAGGAAAGGTCGAGATGATCTCTTCCGACAGCTCTGTGGATGAACAGACTAAGGAGAGCTATTACTTGGTTACCATAAAAACCACGGAGTCTACGTTACAAAAAGGCAAGGACTCTCTGCCCATTATCCCTGGAATGGTCGCTTCAGTCGACATCATAACAGGGAAAAAGAGCGTCCTCAGCTATGTCCTCAAGCCCATCATCAAGGCCCGCCAAGAGGCATTGCGAGAGCGCTGAGGCTCCCGGCGCAAATCCGCGCAAATCTTCCAATTTCTCACATCAAAATCGGTTTTTCCTTGGAGCCGCTACGGCAGCCCTGCTGCTGGCCAGTTCGGTCGGTCAGGCCCTCGCCGGCGCCGACAATACCCCATCCGATACGGCCGCTGGACGGCCTTCCCTGGGCCTCTACCTGCAAAAGGGCGAGGCCGGCCTGACAGGGCTGCACGCGGATCAAATGGTTACCGGCACGATCCCCTCGAAGGCCAAAAGGCCCAAAATGGGGCTTCTCGGCTCCCTGGAATTCAAGATCGAGCAGACCCCCTTCCAGGCCATCTGGGCCACTTTGCTCGCCCGCGTCACTGAGGAATTGCCCTTCTACATGTCCTGCAAGGGCGCGGAAAAGGACTGCTCGGCGGGTCTGCGCAACTGGCAGTCCTTGCTCCATTCCCTGCAAGACTTGCCGCCCAAGGATCAGCTTGAGAAGCTCAATCCGGCCATCAACGACATGGCCCAATACGCTGATGACGATGTCATCTACGGCGTCGAGGATTACTGGGCGACCCCGGCCGAATTCTTCAAGGGCCGCGCGGATTGCGAGGACTACGCCCTCGTAAAGCTGTTCAGCCTGCTGGAGCTTGGCTTTGCGCCCGACCAGCTGCGGCTGGCGATCGTCAAGGACCGCCGCCGCCAGGTCCTGCACGCGGTCCTGGCGGTGCGCTTGGAAGGCAAGACCTATGTCATGGACAGCCTTGAGACCGAACCGGTGGAGCAGCAGACCGTCCTCAAATACGAGCCGATTTATTCCCTCAACACGAAAGAGCGCTGGGCCCACATTGTGACGGCCAAGACCAAATCCCTTTTTCTTGCAGAACTGAACCAGTCACAACCTGAGCGCGAGAAGCCCACGCCGAAACCGCGTGCAGAACTGGAGAGAACGATAGTTGAAAGTACGCTCTACGGGCCTGGATTCGTGACACCTTTGCGACCAGGGCGGGAGCGGGCGCCGGCCTAGCGCGTCAAATCGCTCCTATTCGGGGCAAAAAAAACCTTGATTTCTAGGCCCTTTGGCCCCATTTGATGCCTTGTGAGGCGTTCCGGCTGAGACGTCAGATTTTTGACGTTACAATTTCCGAAAATCCTCGTTCGGCAGCGCTGCGCTGGGGAAGACGCGGGCCTCTCGGCCCTTTTCGCGCACCCGGTGTCATTTGGAATTGCTGCAAGGTCCCCGGTTTCACCAGGGGTAAGTGAATGGAAAAGAGTTCAATGCGGACCCCAAGGTTCGAAGACGAGAACGGCGGTTTGGCGTTCGAGCGCCCCGCCCACCAGATTGATCTTCCCGCGGCTGCGGCGGAGGCCGATCGCGCTCGTCTGCTGCCGGGCGACCCGCCAAGCGTGACGGGTGAGCTTCTCGATCAAGGCGACCAGCCCGTCGAGCAGCCCGTCCTTGCGGGAGATGTGCCGGCCGTCGCCGATCGCGCTTTGAGCAATCCCACGCGCGACCCGCTCGATGCCTATTTCCGCCAGATCAGCACGGGCGACCTCATCACCCGCGAAGAGGAGATCGCGCTCGCCAAGCGGATCGAGGCGGCCCAGTTCGCTCTCGTCGATCGCCTTTGCCGTATTCCTTCGATCATTGAGCGCGTCGGCGCCTGGGGCACGGATCTGCGCGAAGGCCGCCTGCGGCTCGGCGCATTGCTCGAGGGCGCACCGCCCGAGCCGGGCGGTGATGCCGCGCAGACCAGCGATCAGCAGGACGATGCCGAAGAGGCGCGCCGCGAGGTCGGCACTCCTGCGGCGGATCTCCGTCTGATCGGTGAGGCGGCGTCCCGGCTCGATCATATCGCGGAGCTTGGCGCCGAGATCGCCGGCATCGCGCGCAAGCGCGTGGCCACGCTGACCCGTGGCAAGTCGCCGTCGCGTCGCACGGAGGAGCGTCTGGAGGCGTTGCTCGTCCAGGCGGCCCATGCGATCGCGGACCTTAACCTGCATCAGGATCGTATTAGCGATCTCATGGACGCCCTTCGCGGCGAGGCCCGCAGGCTGCGCCAGATTGAGCGCGACCTGCTTGATCTTGCAGGCTCTTGCGGTGTCGAACAGGCCGATGTCATCGACCGCTTGTCCGGCCGCGAGCTTGATCCTGCGCTGCTCGGTGAACTTCGCTCTCTGCGCGAGCCCGCATGGCGCGACCTGATGCGCGATCACGCCGAGCGGATCGCCAAAATCATTTCCGATTTCAAGGCACTAGGCGAGAGCCTGACGATTCCGCCCGCGGAGTTCCGCCAGACCATCGCCGATGTCGGCAAGGCGCGGCGCAAGCTGAAGCGCCTCCGCGAGGAGATGGTGCGTTCGCATCTCCGTCTCGTCGTTGCGGTTGCCAAGAAGTATCGCGGTTACAGCTCGCTTGATCTGCCCGACCTCATCCAGGAGGGCAATCTCGGTCTCATGCGCGCGGTGGAGAAGTACAACTACCGCCACGGCGTCCGTGTCGCCACCTACGCGACCTGGTGGATCCGGCAGTCGATCACGCGCGCCATGGCCGATCAGGGCCGCATGATCCGCATTCCCGTCCACATGGGCCAGACCGCGCGCAAGGTGCAGCGCGAGCGCTCCAAGCTGCGTCAGCAGAAGGGGCGGGAGCCGGATGCCGCTGAAATCGCTGAGCGGTCCGGCGTGGCCACCACCCAGGTGGAGCAGGTCATGTCGCTCGTGAGCGAGCCGACCTCCCTCGATATCCCCATCGGCGAGGACGGCGACACCACGCTTGCCGATCTCATCGAAGCCCCGGATGCGGTTGATCCGCATCAGGCCGCCGAGCTCGCCTCCTTGCGGCTCTGCATCGCCGAGGCTTTGTCGGAGCTGACGCCCCGCGAGGAGCGGATCCTCCGCATGCGCTTCGGTATCGGCATGACGGACCATACGCTCGAGCAGATCGGCCAGGTCTTCGGTGTCACGCGCGAGCGCATTCGGCAGATTGAAGCCAAGGCGCTTCAGAAGCTGCGCGAGCAGGGCCACAGCCTCGATTCCTTCGCCGAAGCGTAGGCCGGCGCGAAGCAGCGTCCTAACCAGCCGATGGGCATTTGTTCTATCCTCGCTTTGGCGTAGAAACCGGCGCATAGACCGCTGCCGCTTCGCGGCGGCTGATCGCCGATGTCCGCATGAGCAAGACCACAGCGAAACCATCCCATGCCGACGCGCTGCCGGGGAAACCCATAGCGGCGCTCGACGAGTCCGAAGCTACCACCGAGCTCGCACGCCTCGGGCGCGAGATTGCTCATCACGACGCCCTTTATTACCGCCAGGATGCGCCTGAGATTAGCGACGCCGCCTATGACGCCTTGCGGCAGCGCAACGCGGACATCGAAGCGCGCTTCCCCCATCTTATCCGCGATGACAGTCCGTCCTTGCGCGTGGGCGCGCCCCCGGTCGAGGCCTTCGGCAAGGTCGGCCATCTCGTTCCCATGCTGTCGCTCGGGAATGTCTTCGACGAGGAAGGGGTGCGCGACTTTGTCGATCGGGTGGTGCGTTTTCTCGGTCTCAAGACCGCCGCGGGTCTAGCGTTTACCGCTGAACCGAAAATCGACGGCCTCTCCATCACCCTCCGCTATGAGGAAGGCAAGCTGGTGCAAGGCGCGACCCGCGGCGACGGCTACGAAGGCGAGAATGTCACCGCAAACGTCCGCACCATCTCCGATATTCCTCATCGCGTGGCCTCGAAAAGCTTCCCCGACACGTTTGAAGTGCGCGGCGAGATCTATATGAGCCGCGCCGCCTTTCAGTCTCTGAACGACGAGCAGGCGGCGCGCGGCGACCGGCTCTTCGCCAATCCGCGCAATGCTGCGGCGGGA
>DASQLK010000049.1:0-6558 GCA_035630055.1 Methyloceanibacter sp.
AACGGCCGATGCCAAGCCGCATTCGGAAGCCTGCGTGCCATTGGACTCCGTTGCCGGCTCGCTTCGTCTCATCCTCGAGACCATCCATGCGGGCAAGACGCCACCCGCCCCCAGCATCGAGCAAAGACTCTAGCGTCACCCATCCGTACAGGAGGCCACGCGCGTCCTAACGCTTGCGTTGCGGCTTCTTCTGCTCGGGCGGTGGCGGCGCCTCGGCCGCAGGTGCCGGTTCGGCCGGCGGCAGTCCCGCACGCGGTGGCGCATCGCTTCCGGCCGGTGGCACAGCCTGCGGCAGAGTCGCAGCAGGTGCGGTCGGTCGCCGTTCCCCCTCGATCTTCTCCTTCAGGTTCTCGAGACCGACCTGGTACTCCGAGCCGACAAAACCATCGAGCATGAGTCCGCGCCAGCGCTTGATCGGGCTCGTGCCCGTCTCGTGACCGAAACCCCATGTCACCTTGCTGCCGGAGCCCGCCGGGGCGATCGTGTAAAAGGCGGTGCCTTCGAGGCCGTTATAGTCGACCGCAAGATCGATGCGCCGGTTGGGATCGCTCTCCGCGATTTGCATGCTGCCCCGCCCGACAGAAGCCTGCTCGCTGGCCCAGCTCAAGCTCGCCCCCTTGCCCGTCTCCGGACCTGAATAGCTCACCCGCACATTGGGATCGCGCTCGGCCCACGGCGACCAGTCTTTGAAGGCGTGCAGATTGTTGAGATAGGGAAACACCACCGCTTCCGGCGCATTGATGACGACAGACCGCGACACCGTGATCTGGTTCGGAAGAGCGAACGCGACGGCGACAAACACCAGCGCCAGGACGACAAGTCCCAAGGCCAACCGCATCACGGGACGCATTCTAAACCCTCCTCCTCGCCGAGCTTTTAAGGGCCCCAGTAACGAGGTTTGGTCCCGCGCTCGCCCTGCAAACCGCTCGCTTTTTGAGAGAAAACGATTACAGTCCGCTCGTCAACAATTAGGGAGGGCTGGAGATGAATCTGTCACCACCGACAACAGTGGTGTTCGTTGTTTCTTTGATCTTGTGGGTCTTGGCCATCATTAGCACGCTTGTTCCCACGGTTCCCTTTGTAAGTGACAACGCGTTCTGGGTCGCGGCGGTCGCTTACTTCATTCTGGCGCTCGGCAACGTCCTAAGGGGCATGTAGCCTTCGCTGCCTCCGGACGGCTCCGGGCCTTCCGGAGGCATTCCCAATCCTCCCACGATCCTCCTAACTCAAGGCTGCCCGCGGAAGACGAGCACCGCGCCGAGCGCAATCAGAACGAAGCCCGCTCCTTGCGTCCAGCCGAGCGGCTCCTTGAAGTAGAGCGCGGTGAAGACTGCGAAGACGAGGAGCGTGATGACCTCTTGCATCGTCTTCAGCTCTGCCGGCGAATAGACCGCGTTGCCCCACCGGTTCGCAGGCACCGCAAAGCAATACTCAACGAAAGCGATTCCCCAGCTCACCAGCACCACCAACGCAAGCGGCGCGGCCTTATACTTGAGGTGCCCGTACCATGCGAACGTCATGAAGACGTTGGAGCACACCAGGAGAAGGATCGGCGTGAGGTAAGACCAGATTGTGGGGGGGACGGCTGCGATGCTCATGGGCGCCTCGGCAATGACACGGAAACTTACCGTTAGAGGCTCTTGCCGCCCGTTGCGAGAGGCCGCAGGTCCCGCAGGATCAGAAATGTTGGGAACGGCCGTCATCGCAAGGCGTTGCCACCCATCCGACGGAACCAACTAGGAAACTCGGCCCATGGCGAACCTGACGATCGATCCTGACTATGTGCGCATGCTCGTTGTGAAGGTCCGCGCCATCATGGGCAAGGAGGCGAACGAGATCCCCGATGTCGGCTCGAACTTCACCGATGACGATGCGCCGCCGGCGTCGTTTCAAGAAGAAAGCGACGACCTGAGCCGCGAGGAAGTGGTTGAGGAAATCCAGGGCCTGGAGCCGCGCGAGCGCGCGGAGCTCGTCGCGCTGATGTGGTTGGGACGTGGCGATTCCGATCCCGAGGAATGGAGCGAGCTTGTTGCCCAGGCGGTCGAGCGCCAGGAAGTCCCCACTGAGAATTACCTGCTCGACCATCCCCTTCTTGCGGAGCATTGGCTGGATGGCCTGGAACGCCTCGGCCTAGGCGGCCTCGTCGACGGCGCCAACACCGTCTGAACACTGCCTTGAAGCACTAACGGCAGGCAGACGAGAGCCGGCGCAGCAACGCCGGCTCTCCCCCGCCTAGAAGTCGTCTTCGTCTCTTGCCCAGGACGGCCGATACGGCTGCGCGCTGGGGCTTGGAGTTCCGCTCGGCGCACCACTCGGCGTGCCGAAGCTGCTGCCGCCGGATGAGCCGGTGCTTGGCGGAAAGGCCGGCCGTTGGCTCATGCCATCGCTGCTCGCGCTTCCCATGCCGGGGCTCGAGGGCTGCTGCGCCAGCGGCGCGGCAGGCTTCGGCGGCGACATCGCGGGCTTCGGTGCTGCCGAGGTCGCGGCTGAAGGTGTCTTGGCTGCGGGCGACTTTGCAGCCGAACGTTTCGCCGTCGACTTGCGCGGCGTCGTCTTGCTCGCAGTCGTCTTGCGTGCGGCCGGTTTACGCGATGCGGTGCTGGCTTTGCGTGCCGTTGAGCGCCGCGCCGTTGATGAGCGGCCCGCGGTCTTGCGGGCCGATGACTTCCTGCCTGCGGATTTGCGGGCGGAAGTTTTGCGTGCTGAAGTCTTGCGCGCGGAAGTCTTGCGCGCGGAGTTCTTCTTCGCAGCGCGCTTGGTGCTCTTGCGCGCCGAGCTCTTCTTCGCCGCCGCCCGCTTGGTGCTCTTGCGCGCCGCGGACTTCGTCTTGCGCTTCGCCGCGCCTGTCTTGCGCGCCGTCGGCCGTTTGGCGCCCGCACTCTTGCGTGCGCCTTTCTTCTTAGCCGTTCGTTTCTTCCCAGTGGTCTTCGTGGCCATCGCTCTGCTCCGATCTGATCTGTCGTTGCACGCCACGACGGATGCGGCCGTGCATGCACGAATCACGCTTCACCGGTCCAAACTCGCCGTCCAACCCAATGAGTCAATTGTTTTTTGGAGTATACGACGGCGGCAGGTGAAAGTGATACCGAGAAGACGGCGGTTTGAAGCCGTCCTGAGCGCAATTTTGGCGGCTCGCGCGTTACCGGCGGCGCGCGCTATACACCATCCGCTTGAATTGCCTGCAGGATGGTTTCCATGTCCATGCGATGGCGAAAGTCCGGATCGACATGGCGCGCCCTGACCAGCCCGTCGGCCCCGACCACCAGTGTTGCCGGAATGGGGAGCATCCAGCCGTCATTGCCTTGAAAGCGGGCGAGATCAAGCCCGAATTCCTCGTACATCTGCTTGATCTTATCGCCCACGGCGAACACGAGACCGAGCGAGCGCGCGTAGGAAAGATCGACGTCGGTGGCCACTTTAAAGGGGACGTTGCGGGTCTCCTTCAGTATGGAAGCGAATTCTCGCGTCTCCGGCACGACGGAGATCGCCTCGCCGCCCGCCGCCACGATTTCTGGGTAGCAGCGCGCCAGCGCGTGGAGTTCCAGACCGCAGTAATCGCACCAGGGCCCGCGATTGAAGCTGATGACGAGCGGGCCCTGCTTGAGGAGCGACTTGAGCTCGACCACTCCTCCGGCGGTGTCCCGCATGCGGAAGGTTGGAAGCCGCTGGCCGATCTCAGGCACGAGACTTTCGGCTCGGCTCTCCTCGGCAAGACGCTCGACCCGCTCGTCATAGGTCGCTTCCAGCTCCGGCAGCACAGCCCGCGACCCTGTCAGATAAGACGCCAGCCTCTCGTGCAAAGGCTGGGCGGAGGTATCGGCGCGTTGAAACGCTTTAGCCAGCGCTTGCTTTACGGAATTCGGATCCAGCATGAAGTGGATGCCTCCTGGCTCTCCGGTCGAGCCTAGGGCGGGAAACGCTAACAATCCTCCCCCCTTGACGCGCCGGCCCTTTCCCCGGAGGCCTCCAGCCGCCATATTTCGCCCATGGCCCTCCGCGTCCCGAAAACCTTTGGTTCCCGCGCCGAACCCCGCGCCGTCACCGGCGAGGCGAGCGGCATGCCGATTTCTGGCGACCGCCGGGAGCCCGGCTTTGGGGAGACTGCGCAGCCCCTTATCCAGAACCATCCTTTGGTCTCCGGGCTCGGCGCGCCCGAGTTCACCCCGCATCGGCCGCCGCGGCCAGAGAAGACCGAGGGCGGCGTGCCCTTGCGCATCGTCACCGACCTCGAGCCGAAGGGGGATCAGCCGCAAGCCATCGCCGAGCTGGTGGCGCAGACCCATGCCCACGAGAACAATCAGGTCCTGCTTGGCGTCACCGGCTCCGGCAAGACCTTCACCATGGCCAAGGTCATCGAGGCGACGCAGCGCCCTGCCCTCATCCTGGCGCCAAACAAGACGCTTGCCGCGCAGCTCTATGGCGAGTTCAAGAGCTTCTTTCCGGACAACGCGGTCGAGTATTTCGTTTCCTATTACGACTACTACCAGCCGGAAGCCTACATCCCGCGCACCGACACCTATATCGAGAAGGATTCGTCGATTAACGAGCAGATCGACCGCATGCGCCACGCTGCGACGCGATCGCTGATCGAACGTGACGACGTCATCATCGTGGCGAGCGTGTCCTGCATCTACGGTATCGGCTCGGTCGAGACCTATACCGCGATGACCTTCAGTTTGAAGCGCGGCGACCGGATCGAGCAGCGTCAGCTCATCGCCGACCTCGTCGCCCTGCAATACCGGCGCAACGACATGAACTTCGTGCGCGGAAGCTTCCGCGTACGCGGCGACACGATCGAGCTCTTCCCCGCGCATTTGGAAGACCGCGCCTGGCGCATCTCCCTCTTTGGCGACGAGGTCGAGAGCCTGGTCGAGTTCGATCCGTTGACCGGCGCCAAGACCGACGAGTTCAGCCTCGTGAAGGTCTATGCCAACTCGCACTATGTGACGCCAAAGCCGACCTTGAAGCAGGCGGTGCGCGGCATCAAGGAAGAGCTGAAGCTCCGCCTCCACGAGCTGCACAATGCCAACCGGCTTCTCGAGGCGCAGCGGCTGGAGCAGCGCACGCTGTTCGACCTGGAGATGATGGAGGCGACCGGCTCCTGCGCCGGCATCGAGAACTACTCGCGCTATCTCACGGGGCGCAAAGCAGGCGAGCCGCCGCCGACCCTCTTCGAGTATCTTCCGGATAATGCCCTCGTCTTCGTCGACGAGAGCCACGTCACCATTCCGCAGATCGGCGGCATGTTCCGCGGCGACTATAAGCGCAAATCCACCCTCGCCGAATACGGCTTCCGCCTGCCCTCCTGCATGGACAACCGTCCGCTCCGCTTCGAGGAATGGGACGCCATGCGCCCGCAGACCGTGTACGTCTCCGCCACGCCCGGGAACTGGGAGATGGAACAGACAGGCGGCGTCTTCACCGAACAGGTGATCCGCCCCACCGGCCTCATCGATCCGCCCGTCATCGTGCGTCCCGCGACGAATCAGGTCGACGACCTCATCGACGAGACGCGCCAGGTGATCGAGCAAGGCTATCGCATCCTTGTCACCACCCTGACCAAGCGCATGGCGGAAGATCTCACCGAGTACATGCACGAGCAGGGCATCCGGGTGCGCTACATGCACTCCGACGTCGAGACCCTGGAGCGCATCGAGATCATCCGCGATCTCCGCCTCGGCGCGTTCGACGTGCTGATCGGCATCAATCTGTTGCGCGAGGGCCTCGATATTCCGGAATGCGGCCTCGTCGCCATTTTGGATGCGGACAAGGAAGGTTTCCTGCGCTCCGAGACGTCGCTCATCCAGACAATCGGCCGCGCCGCGCGCAATGTCGACGGCCGCGTCATTCTCTATGCCGACCACATCACGGGCTCGATGGAGCGCGCGATGGCGGAGACCAACCGCCGCCGCGAGAAGCAGACCGAGTGGAACGTAGCCAACGGCATCACCCCGGAAAGCGTGAAGAAGAATATCGGCGATGTCCTCTCCAGCGTGTACGAGCGCGACCACGTTCTTGTCGATGCCGGCACGGGCTTCGCCGAGGGCGACCAGGCGCTCATCGGGCACAATATCGGATCCGTGCTCGCAGACATGGAGAAGCGCATGCGCGCCGCCGCCGCCGACCTTGAATTCGAGGAAGCCGCGCGCCTTCGTGACGAGGTGAAGCGGCTGCGGCAGATGGAACTCGCCATCGCCAACGATCCCCTCGCCCGGCAAAGCGAGCTTGAGCGCTCAGCGGCCGAGACGGATCTCAGCCGCCCGCATAAGCCGTCCCTCGAGGAGATGGGACCGCATAATCGCGAGATCCCGTTGCGGCAGCGCCGCGCCGGGCCGCGCTCCACCGCCGGCAAGCCCGGCACCCGCGCCTTACGCAAGAAGCACTAGTTGGCGCCAAGCTGTTGTCAGCATTCCCTCAGCGCTAGCGCCGCTTCGGTTTGATCGGCGTCGGTAGCTCCCGCACGACGTCGACCGCTTTCTTGTCGGTGCGCAGGCCGAGAAAGACCGGATGGCGCATCTCGCCGGCGGAAGTCCACTCGGTGAACTTCACCTGCGCCAC
>DASQLK010000050.1:0-11836 GCA_035630055.1 Methyloceanibacter sp.
CCGGTCTTCTCCTCGCAGACAAACTCGCCATCCATGACGGGAATGCGCCAGTAGCGGCGGCCATTGATGACCTTCGACACCTGCCAGCCATCGCCGAAGAAGCGGAGCGACGAGCCGAGCTTCAGCGTCTTCTCACTCTCCATACCGGCAAAGCAGGCCGATCCAGGACTGGTGAGGACGCATTGGCCGACGCGGTTGCGAAGCTGGCGCTGGAGCTTGTCGGTCTCCATGGCGAACAGGAGCACGGCGACGCCGGGGCGGCCGTCGGGCGTCTCGGACGGCTTCAGATTGCGCTCGATGCCGGCTTCCGCGCCGCAAGCAATCACCGAGGTCGCGAAGCCGGTCATGGTACGGCCCGCGACGAGCGCCCATTCCAGCGTCGGCGCGGTGATGAGGATGCGCGTGCCGACCATGGGAAAGGCCTCGGCAAACGTCTCGACGATCTCGATGCCTTTGATCTTCAGCTTTGACATGGCACTTTCGCGAAACGATGCGGCCGCGCGGCGATGTCGTCCGGCACGCCGAAGGTCGAGACTTTCGCGCCGTAATAGCGATCGTAGAAGTCCGCGACGCGACGCTCGATCTTGGAATCGAAACCAGGCGCGACGTGATAGGCACGGCCGAACGTCACCTCTGTGACCGCGCCGTCCCTGACGACGAGCCTGCCGTCCTTGAACACGTAGTCGGCCTTCTCAAACATCGCCTTCTTGTCGTCGCGCTCAACATAGACGGCGACGTCGGCCACCGCGCCGGGACCGAGATGGCCGCGATCCTGAAGGCCAAGGAGACGCGCCGGCCCGGCGCGCGTGATGATGGCGATTTCCGCGTAGGTCAGTTCGCGGGCGATGGCGGCGAGATTGGAGACCTCGCGCGCGTCCTGCGGCAGGCGCTCGAGCCAGCGCGCGCGCTCGTTGCGGTCCATGAGAAGCTGGATGATCTCCGGGTAACGCACGAACAGCGCGCCATTGGGATGATCGGTGGAGAAGAGAACGCGCCAGAGATCGTCGGCCAGCAGCATGATCTCGAGTCCGACCGACCATTGCACGGCGTTCACGAAGCTCTTGGCGCGATACTTATAGGGAACCACACCGGTGCCGTTGCCCTCACCCTGGCTCAGGCCCCACTTCTTCGGATTGGCGGCGTTGCGGCCGTCGAACTGGCGCAGGATGTCGCCGGAGATGGTGACGGTCTGGCCGAACATGACCTGGCCGATGTCCACCGAGACGTTCTTGTGGCGCGCGATGCCTTCGGCGATGCGCGGCGCGGCCGAGGACAGTCCTTTCGGACCTTCCTTGCCGTAACCGTAGAACTGGATGTGGGCGAGATGGATGGGAAGCCCTTCCGCGGCTTCCATGGTGGCAAGCGCGGTATCGGCGTTGCCGGCCACGCCGAGATTGTTGCAATGCAGATGCACGGGATGCGGCACGCCGAGGTCGGTGACCGCTTTCTGCATCGCCCGCATGATCGCGCGCGAGGTCACGCCATAGTCGGGCACCTCGTCGTCGAGACTGAAGGTGCGCACGTTGAACTTGAAGGCTTCGGCGCCGCCGGCATTGATGACCTTGAGGCCGAGGCATTTGGCGTGGCTGAGAGTCCAGGCGACATAATCCTGGAGCTCGGAGGCGTCGCCAGTGCCGCGCAGCAGGCCGAGCGAATAATCGTCGTTGCCGAGAATGCCCAGCGCGCCGACATCGATGATCGGGATCGCGGCAAGCTCGATCTGCGCCTCGATGGCGTGGGTCGGGATCAGCGCGGGCTCGATGACGGTGGTGTAACCCATCTGGGCATAGCGCAGACCGGTCGCATACGACCCCCATGTGGCAGGCGACGGCGCAATGTCGACTCCGCCGGCTGCGGCGAGCGCCGGCAGTTCGGGCATGATCTCGCGCGCGAGCGTGACATTGGAGCCGGCGATGTGGGAATGCAGGTCCACGCCGCCGGCCATGACGATCTTGCCGCGCAGATCGTAGGTGGCGTCGGGCCTGCGGCCATCGGTGGGCGCAGCGACGATGCGGCCATCCTCGATGAAGACATCGCCAATGGCGTCGCGATCATGGGCCGGATCGACGACGCGACCACCCTGCAGCAAGATCAGCATCTAGCGGCCTCCCCTTGCGTCGATAATCTCGGAGAGACGGGTGAGCACCGCGGCGACGGTCGGCTTGCCGCTTCCTTGTCCGCTTGGCCGCACCATGCCGATGCCGGTGATGGCGGGAAGGTAGAGTGCAGCTTCGTGGTCGGTGCCGGCATTTGCGACTTCGATCACGATATCGCCCCTTCGATGGCTGCCACTCCGCGCGCTGAGCACCACGGTCGGCACCCGGCCGGGTAGCGCCGAGGGCTTGCCGTCGAGGCCGTCGATCCAAAGCAGCGCATCGGCCTCGCCGCTGGCGATAAGACGGTCGGCAGCATAGAGCCAGCCGTCATGAACCGGCACGCCGCGGGCGAAACTCGTGCGCACGGGCAGTCCGCAGGTCCAGGTTGAGCAGAGATTGACGCCCTCGCCGTTGCCCGGAGCCGGCAAGGCAAGCATCGCAGCGCGGGTTTTGTTGGAGAGATCGCGCACGATCTGGAGCACCGTGTGCAGCACAGGCTCTTCCAGCTCGGCGGCACTATAGACGAAAACGGCGAAGGCGGCGGTGTGGAGCTTGTCCGCGACGGATTCGATCTTGTCCTGGAGCGATTTGTCCTTGAATGCGAAGCGGCGCTGGCCGACGCCGGCGGCAAGCATGGCGATCGCGGCGGGCAACCCGCCCTTCCCGATCTCGATGCTCGTGAGCGGCACGCCTTTCGGCGCCGACGGCTTGCGCCCGCCAAGGGCGATCAACTGGCGCTTCGCGTTCCCGGGCCGCGGCAGGCCGTCATGGGGAGGAAACAGGGTGTCGAGAAGCGCCGGGTCCTGATCGAGCGGTGCATCGCCAAGGATGACCACGACGTCGGCGCGATTGCGCACTTCGCCGAAGCTTGCCGCGCAGACGCCGGTCTCGCGGCGAATACGCGCGGCGCGGGTGAGCGCCGTCCCTGCGGCATGGTCGACGACGCCACCGAGCTTCTGCGCGAGAGCGAGCGCGGCCTGAGCGCCTGCGATATCGGTCAGCAGCCCGCCGATCACGGGCAGGCGCGCGCCGCCAAGCAGTTCCGCCGCGCGTTCCAATGCGCCCGCCCCATCGCCCATCCGAAGCTCATCCTTCGCCGCCATTGGGGCGGAGACATAAACAGGTGGCGGTAGGCGTGCAAGCATGGGGATGCGCTGCGTTGCAGCATCGCAGCACTGCGGACCGATGCCGCTACGTCTTCGGCTTGTCGTATTTGATGTAGGCGAAGCGCATGTCTTCGGCAGGACAGCCTTCGAGCGCGCCGCCTTCCTGGCCAGGCTGCCAGTGCACGACCTCTTCGATCTTTTTGGCGAGCGCGAAGTCCTTGTCGGTGATGCCTTTCGCCGCATGGTTCATCAAGCGCACCTCGACCCATGCGTAAGATGCCGTGATGTCGGGATGGTGCCAGGCGGCTTCCGCGAGATGGCCGACGGTGTTGATGACCATCAGCGTGCCCTTCCAGCTGTTGGTCTTGTACTTGCGCCGGATCCAGCCGTTCTCGAGATGCCAGTGCGGAAGCTCCTTCTTGAGGCGTTCCTCCACCTCGGCGTCGCTATAGGTGCGCTCTGCCGTTGCCATCGTGCCTCTCTTTTGAAAAAGTGCGGGCGTTCCTTGCAAAAGAGCATAGCAGAGGCTTCAAGCCGATCAATGGAAGAGGCCTTGCCGCACGCGCGCTCCGGCGCAAACAAGGCTTTGACGCCCTGCGAGGCCGTTACGGTCGCAACGACCGCGCGGCTGCATTTCGGCTTTCTCGACCCGAGCGGACGGGGGCCGAACCCCTTCGGCAGCTTCGGACTAGCGCTCGACCGGCCGCGGACGCGGCTCACACTCAGCCGCGACGAGGGTTGGCGGGTCGAGGGACCGGAGGCGGAACGCGCCGAGCGCTATCTCCGCACGCTCGCCACCACGGCCGGCCTCGAAACGCCCTACCAGCTTGGGATCGATACGGTCATCACACCCCATGCGGGACTGGGATCCGGCACCCAGCTCGCGCTCGCGGTGGGCACGGCATTCGCGCGCCTTGAAGGCGTTGCACTGTCCCCGGTCGAGATCGCCACGCTGCTCGGCCGTGGCGCGCGGTCCGGCATCGGAATCGGCACGTTCACCGACGGCGGGCTCGTGCTCGACGCCGGGCCACAAGGGGGCGCGTTGCCCCCAATCCGGGCGCGACTGCCCTTCCCTGACGATTGGCGCGTCGTCCTTGTGTTCGATGAAAGCCGCGCGGGCCTGTCCGGTCTGGATGAAGTCTCGGCATTCGCGACCCTGCCGGAATTCCCCGCGAGGGCCACGGCGGCGCTTGCCGGCCGCGTTGACACCGCGCTCGCTGCGGTCGAAGCGGGTGATTTCGAGCGCTTCGCCGCGGAGGTGGGCGCGTTGCAGTTCGCAATGGGCGAGTATTTCGGTCCGTTGCAGGGCGGCCCGTTCGTCAGTCCCGGCATCGCGTCAATCATGGGCCGTTTGCGCGCAGCGGGCGTCAAGGGAATCGGCCAAAGTTCCTGGGGGCCGACCGGGTTTGCCTTTGCGCCATCGCAGGCGGAGGCCGAGGCGATTCTCGACGCCATCGGCGCGGACGGCGCGCATTCAGGCCTTCGCTTCGAAATCGCGCAAGGACGCAACAGCGGCGCCGAGATCGAGACACGCTGAGGCGGGCGGCCCGCTCCTTTACTCACCCGCAACGGGTTTGCGGCCGCGTCGATTATGCTAAAGCGGGTTCGTAATAACGGTCACTTTCCCAGCTGAAGGGAGCACGCACGACGATGGCAACTCCGCGCATCCTGCACATGATCACGCCGCTCAAGCATATGAGCCCGTTCGACGTGAACATGGGCCTCGACGCGGGTTACGACGCCGCCATCCCCTACACCAACGTCACCCTCGACGATGTGACCGGGCTCGTGCAGGACGCGATCTTCTCGCGCAGCCCCGAGGGCGTGAAGCGCACCGCGGTCTTCATCGGCGGCAAGCGCGCCATCGAGGCGCTCGACATGATGGACCGCGCCAAGAAGGCGATGGTGCCGCCGTTCGAGATCTCCGTCTTCGCCGATCCAGCAGGATCCTTCACCACCGCCGCGGCGATGGTCGCCTGCGTGAAGAAGGCTTTGCGCGAGAAATTCAAAGCGGAGCTGAAGGGGAAGCGCGTCGTTGTGTTCGGCGGCACCGGCGTGGTCGGGTTCGCGTCCGCCGTCATCGTCGGGTTGGAAAACGCGCCGGCGACCCTCGTCGGCTATGACGGGCCGGACCGCGTGCGCAAGCTCGCCGACGAGGCGAACGCACGTTTCGCCGCGCATATCGATTACGCCGACGGCAGCACCGAAGAGCAGAAGACCGAACTCGTGCGCGAAGCCGACGTGATCTTCGCCGCCGGTCCGGCAGGCAGGCGCCTCCTGACCATCGACCAGCTGAAGCAGGCACCGAAGCTTCGTGTCGTCACCGACGTGAACGCCGTGCCGCCATCCGGCGTGGAGGGGGTCGACGTGAACGACGACGCCACCCCCATCAAAGGCCTCGAGGCGGTCGGCATCGGCGCGCTTGCGGTCGGCAATGTCAAATATCGCACCGAGGCCGGCCTGTTCGAGCGGATGATCGAGGCCGACAAGCCGGTCTATCTCGATTTCCGCGAAGCCTACGCCCTTGCCCAAAAGCTCGCAGGCTAATCACAGCTCGCTCCTGATCGCCGCCGTCTCGGGCCGCGCGCTGGCCCGGGCTGCCCGGCGCGCAGGCTACGTTCCCCTCGTTGCGGATTTCTTCGCCGATCAGGACACGGAAGGCCTCGCGCACGCTTGCCGCAAGGTGCCCGGCAGCATCAAGCGCGGATTCGGATGGTCGACACTTGAATCAGCCTTGGAGGAACTCGCCGCTGCGGCTCCTTCGCCGCTCCTTGGCCTTGTCTACGGCGCGGGCTTCGAGGATCGGCCGGAGCTTCTGACGCGGCTGGCATCGCGCTGGCCCTTGCTCGGCAACGATGCGGCGACCGTCGCGCGCCTGAAAGACCCTGCCGCCTTCTTCCCAGCGCTGGAGCGCTTAGAGGTCGCATGTCCGCGCACGAAAACCACGTTGCCCACAAGCATGTCCGGCTGGCTCTGCAAGAAGCGTGGCGGGGCCGGCGGAAGCCATGTGGGGCGCGCGATCCTCGGCGCACAAGACCGCTACTACCAGCAAAGACTCAACGGCCACGCCATCTCGGCGCTTTTCTTCGGCGATGGAGAAAGCGCGGCGGTGATCGGCTTCAGCGAGCAATGGACTGCGCCGCGGCGCGGCGCGGCATTCCGCTACGGTGGCGCCGTGCAGCCCGCAAATGTGGCGCAGGCACAGGCCGAGAAGATGGTTAGGAGCGTGGCACGCGTCACTCATGCTTTCGGAATCCGGGGTCTCGCGAGCGCGGATTTCATCGTCAATGCCGACGGCGTCTTTCTCCTTGAGATCAATCCGCGGCCTGGCGCGACGCTTGACGTCTTCGATCGCGACGAAGCGCCGCTCCTCCGCGCTCATGTCGACGCGGTCAGCCACCGGAAGCTGCCAAATTATGCGCCTCCGGAGGATGCATCGGCCGCCGCGATTGTCTATGCCCCCGAGAGGCTTACGATCCCGTCTGCGATGGCGTGGCCGGCGTGGGCGGCGGATCGGCCGAAGCCTGGAGAACGGATCGACAAAGAGCGGCCGATATGCACTGTTGCGGCCCGCGCCGCCTCGTCGGTGGACGCCAAAAGGCTCGTGGAAGCCAGGACTGCAACAATATTGGCCGAACTGGGCGGCCATTCCGGGGATAGAGAAAATGGACAAGAAGACGGACGCAAAGATGCGCCACGCCGATTGGCCGAGCGTGAACACCACCGTCGCGCCGGTCGTGCAGGCGCTGATTGATAACGCTGCGGCGTTGCGTGTGGATGTGACGAGGGGATCGCTCGGCGAATGCCGCGTCGACTGCGGCGTGAAGGCCGTCGGCGGGCTCGAGGCCGGCCGCATCATGTCGGAGATCTGCCTCGCAGGTCTCGGTAAGGTCGCGCTGCAAGCGTCGGCGCCGGACTCCTCCTATCCCTTCCTCGTGACCGTGCATACGAGCCAGCCTGTGCTCGCTTGCCTCGGCTCGCAATATGCGGGCTGGAGCCTCTCGGCCAAGGAGGGCGACAAGAAATATTCGGTGCTCGGCTCCGGCCCTGCGCGCGCGATGGGGTCTTCGGAGAAGCTCTTCGAGGAGCTTGGCTATCGCGACAAGGCGGAGAGCGCCTGCCTCGTGCTCGAAGCCGAGGGACCGCCGCCGGCAGCGCTCGTCGAAGAGGTGGCGAAAGCCTGCAATCTCGCACCCGACCGGCTCACGTTCGTCTATGCGCCGACATCAAGTCTCGCCGGCACCGTGCAGATCGCCGCGCGCTGCCTGGAGGTCGCGCTGCACAAGTCGCACGAGCTGCATTTCGACCTGAATCACATCGTCGACGGCATTGCGACGGTGCCGCTGCCGCCGCCCTCGCCGGACTTCATCAAGGCGATGGGCCGCACCAACGACGCCATCATCTATGGCGGCCGCGTGCAGCTTTTCGTATCGGGCGGGGCAAAGGAAGCGCGCAAGCTGGCGGAGGAGCTGCCGTCGCTGAAATCGAAAGATTACGGCAAACCGTTTGCGGATCTGTTCGCGGCGGTGAAGGGCGATTTCTACGCGATCGACCCGATGCTGTTCAGCCCGGCGATGGTCACCGTCACGGCGCTCAAGAGCGGCGAGAGCTTCGAGGCCGGCCATATCGACACGGCCATCCTGTCGCGGTCGTTCTCCTAAACCATGGTCAAGCGCGCCAGCAGCGACGGCAGCATCGTTCTCTTCGGTGACGGCCGCGACTGGCATGGACGGAGCCTGTTGAAGGCGTTCAAGGCGCGCGGCATCAAGCCCCTGGTGGCGCCGCTTGCGACCTGCGGCTTCGACACCGCGACGGCAACGGGGCTTTCGATCCCCGGGCTCGGCGACCGCGTGCCGGAAGCCGCCTTCGTGCGCTTCGTGCCGGGCGGCAGCTTCGAACAAGTCACCATGTATCTTGGCGTGTTGCATGCCTTGCGTGAGCTCGGCGTGACGGTCTGGAACGATGCGCGCGCGATCGAGCGCTGCGTCGACAAATCGACGACCACGTTCTTCCTGCAGCGGTCCGGCATACCGACGCCGCGCACCTGGACGGGCATAAGCCGCGCGGCCGCTGAGGATCTGACACGGTCTCGCACCGCGGAAAGCGAGCGCCTCGTGCAGAAGCCGCTGTTCGGGGCGCAAGGGGTGGGCCTTCGGATGATCGAAGGTGTCGACGATCTCGCGCCAGAAGACGAGGTGAACGGTCTCTATTACCTGCAGGAATTCATCCCGCCCGCGCAAAAGCAGCATCAGGACTGGCGCGTCTTTGTGTGCGCGGGGCGGGTCGTCGCCGCGATGATCCGCCACGGCGCGAACTGGATCACCAATATCAAGCAGGGTGCGAAGGCGAAGGCCGCGATCCCTTCGCAAGAAATC
The DNA here is from genome assembly GCA_035630055.1 of Methyloceanibacter sp. GTDB lineage: Bacteria > Pseudomonadota > Alphaproteobacteria > Rhizobiales > Methyloligellaceae > Methyloceanibacter. Next base: position 8,578 of record DASQLK010000050.1, read on the forward strand.
ACCGACCTTGCGCTTCGGGCCGCGGCCTCAGTCGGCGCGGACTATGCCGGCGTTGACATCATTCAGGCGCGGGATGGCCGTTTTCTCGTGCTAGAGGTCAATTCGATGCCGGCCTGGAATGGATTGCAGCGGGTGACGAAGATGCGAATCTCCGAACACGTCGTCGCGGCGTTTCTCGACGCTGCACTGTCGCCCGCACGGGCCGAGGGACGCGAGGGCGCTTGACCGCCGATCCGCAAGAGATTGCGCGCGCCTTCCAAGACGCCTGCCTTGCGGAGCTCGACGCGCTGAAGCCCGGCAATGTACACCGCTTCTGCGCGGATCCGCGCATGGACGTGGCCGACTTCGAGAAGAGCGCGGCAGCGGCGGCGCCCTTCATCGCGGCGCCGGGCATCGGCATTGGAACGCGCATCCGCGCGGCGGTGGAAGCAACCTCCATCGCGGTCGGTCACAATACCAATCTTGGCATCCTCCTGCTCGCAGCGCCTCTCGCCGCGGCAGCGCTTGATCATAGCAAGGGCGCGCTGCAGGACCGTGTCGGGCGCGTGTTGGCCGCGCTCACCGTGGCAGATGCCCAAGATGCCTATCTCGGCATCGCCCGTGCCCGCCCCGGCGGGCTGGGCGAAGTCGCGGAGGAGGATGTCGCCGGCGAACCGACCGTCACCCTCCTTGCCGCGATGCAGAAAGGCGAGGCGCGCGACCGCATCGCCTGGAATTACACGCACGGCTTCATCGATATTTTTGAGCTCGGCCTCGCACGTTTGCGGCATGGCATCGCGCATTGGGGCATGGGGCCGTGGACGGTGACGTTCCTCTATCTCGGTTTTCTGGCGCAGATCCCCGACAGCCTCATTGAGCGCAAGCACGGAACGCGCGCTGCGGCGCATGTTTTGGAGGAAGCGGCGCCAATCGAGGCCAGTCTGGCGGCTGCGGAATCGCCGGAAGCCATGCTGCAGCCGCTGCTCGCCTTCGACCGGTCGTTGAAGGATCGGGGCTTCAATCCCGGTACGAGTGCGGACCTGACCGTGGCCACCCTCTTCGCCGCGGCGCTGCAGGATATGGAAATCCGCCATTAATTGGGCGGAAACCGATTTCGTCCGCGGCCAATAATCGACTTGCCGATCCTTCCAGCCCCGGCTTATGTTCAGCCCGCGGAACTCTAACGAGGAGTTGCGGACGGGGGCGCACAATCCTTGAGCGCTCTTGTCGGCTTGTCGCTGGCCATCCGTCGGCGGCCCCGTTTCATTTGACCACGTCTCAGTAAAGGGAGGGGTTGGCTAATGGCCAAAATCAGTGGTGTTTGTGTCGGCGAATCGCTTATCGGCGACGGTAACGAAGTTGCTCACATCGATTTGCTGCTCGGTCCGCGCGGTAGCGCTGTCGAGACGGCATTCTGCAATGCTTTGACGAACAATAAGGACGGTTTCACCACGCTTCTCGCGGTGGTCGCGCCGAACCTGCTCTGCAAGCCTCCGACGATCCTCTACAACAAGGTGACCATCAAGGACGCACGTCAGGCCGTGCAGATGTTCGGTCCCGCGCAGTATGCCGTGGCGAAGGCCGTGGCCGACTCCGTGGCCGAGGGTATCATCCCCGCCAACGAGGCCGACGACCTCTATGTCTGCGTCGGCGTGTTCATCCATTGGGAAGCCAAGGATGACAAGAAGATCCAGGACTTCAACTATCGCGCCACGAAGGAAGCCATTGCCCGCGCCGTCAAGGGCGAGCCGAAGGCCTCCGAAGTGACGTCCAAGAAGGACTCCGCTCACCATCCGTTCGCGGCTGGCTGAAAAGGAGAACCCCCAGGTCGGGGTGGCCCCGGTGGCGATGGTCCGGGCCCGATTCGGCGGTGGCTCCAGAAGCTGCGAGAACGACGGATGGCCAGACGGGCCAGCCGACACTAAGTGTCGCAGACCCACGGGCCTTTGAACGAGATCGCCGTCCTCATGCGAGGGCGGCGATTTCTTTTTGCGTGATGGCGCCGGAATGCAGTGCGGTCGCAACCAAGGCGCCGCTCGCCCCGGAGCGCGCGAGCGCGGCGAGGTCGCCGGCATCACGCACGCCGCCACCGACGATCACGGAGCGATCGCCCGCAGGTCCGCAAATCGCGGCAAGCCGCTCCAGATCCGGTCCAGAGCCGGCGCCCACGCGAGGAAGGCTGATGACGATGAGTTTTTCGGGCCAAAGATTGGGATCGGACTGCAGTTGGCCCGGCCCGCGGAAACCGTCACCATCGAAGTCGAGCGAGAGGACGACGCTTTTGCCAAAGGTGGAACGGATGTCTTCCCAGGGATCGATATCCTCCAGGCTTTCGCTACCGATGACGAGGGTCGCGCCGAGCGGCAGCCAGAACAGGCAATCGCTCACATCGGAGAAGCCGGCGTCGATCCAGAGCGTCGTGCCGTGCAGATGATCTGCGAGCGCACGGCACAGCTCGAAATTGTTGCCGCTGCCGCCGATCGCGTCCAGGTCGGCGACATAGACGGTGTCGGCGCCGGAGGCCTGCAGCAGACCGCGGGCGATGGCGATGGGATCCTCGGCGCCGCCGAACGGGCTTTCGATGGGGCCATAGGCGCCGCGCTTGCCGCCCTTGGCATGGACGACATGGCCGTCCTTGAGGTCGAGGACCGGGATGATGCTGATGGAGGTCATGGGGTTTCTCGGGGGTTTTGGGGACACCGCGCAGTTGGATGCGCCCCGTCTATGGCGGCAAAAAGTCAGACCTTGAGACGAATGGACGCTCGATGACGCTCATGGGTTGGGATCTGGGAGGCGCGAACCTCAAGCTTGCGCGGGTGGAGGCCGGGCGGGTCGTGGACGTGGCGCAAATCCCCTGCCCGGTGATGCAGGATCGCGGCAAATTCGACGCAGCGCTGGAAGCGGCCATGCCGCTCGTTCCAGCCGGCGCCGTTCACGCCGTCACCATGACGGGAGAGCTATCGGACGTATTCGTGGATCGCACGCAAGGCGTCGCCTATCTCGTGGCGATGATGCGCCACGCGCTGCCGGATCAGGCATTGCGTTTCTATGGCGGCCGTGCCGGATTCCTTGCCACCGAGGATGCCGCCGCCCATGTCAGCGACATCGCATCCGCCAACTGGCACGCGACGGCGGCGCTCGCGGCATCGCGCGTGCGCGACGGCCTGCTTGTGGACATCGGCAGCACGACCACAGACCTGGTTCCCTTCCGTGAGGGGGGCGTAACTGCACGCGGCTATAGCGACGGCGAACGCCTCACCGATCATGAGTTGATCTATGC
>DASQLK010000051.1:0-8613 GCA_035630055.1 Methyloceanibacter sp.
CTAACGGGGCATTGGCGAACGCATAATCGCCGAGCTCAGGGAGGAGCCAGACGTGCTGACGTCACCGGCAAGGACCGGACTCGACCGCACTCTCGCCCTTGATATTGTGCGCGTGACCGAGGCCACGGCCATCGCCGCCGCCCGCCTGCGCGGTCGCGGCGACGAGGCTGCTGCCGACGAGGCCGCAGCGTCCGCCATGCATCGCGAGCTTTCGCGCCTTCCCATCGAGGGTGTCGTCGTCGTTGGCGAGGGCGAGGAGAACGAGACGACCCTTCTCTACATCGGGGAGACGATCGGGGACCGCGACCATGTCGGATTGCAGGTCGACCTGGCAGTGGACCCGCTGGAGGGCGCCACGCTCTGCGCCAAGGCGCTGCCCAATGCGCTCTCGGTCGTCGCCATCGCCGAGCGGGGCTGCCTCCTCAAGGTTCCGACCATATACATGGACAAGATCGCGATCGGCCCCGGCTATCCTGACAGCCTCGTCGACCTGGACGCAACGCCCGCAGAGAACCTTCGCGCGCTCGCCAAGGCCAAGGCAGTTGCCGTGAGCGAGCTTACGGCCTGCGTGCTGGACCGGCCGCGCCATGCAAAGCTCATCGAGGAGGTCAGAAGCGCAGGCGCCGCGCTGCGGCTCATCGGCGACGGCGACATTGCAGGCGTCGTCCACGTGACGGACCCGGAGAACACCGGCATCGACATCTATCTTGGTTGTGGCGGTGCCCCCGAAGGCGTGCTCGCCGCGGCAGCGCTCGCCTGCACCGGAGGTCAGATGCAGGGGCGACTCCAAGCCGTCAACGAGGAGCACCGAGCCCGAGCCGCCGCAGCGGGCATCGATGACCTTGGCCGCAAATACACGCTGCACGACATGGTCTCCGGCGACGTGAGCATCGCCGCAACCGGCGTGACTGATGGGTCCCTGTTGGAGGGGGTGCGGTTTTGCGACGGCGCGATCTATACAAACACGCTCGTCATGCGGGCTTCGACCGGCACTTTGCGCTGGATCCACACCCAACGCATGGACCACCAGCGCGCGAGCAGGGACTAGGGCCGAATCAGGTACACTGTCGCGGAACGTTCCGCTTTTTGACGAGTGACCGCGCGTGTCCGCTGCCCTTCGCTACAGCTCTGAAGAGAATGCCGCATCGACCGTCCTCGGCGTCGAAAGCTCCGCGCGTGCCTATCGCTGGGTGGAGCGGCTGCATCCGGGCCGTGCTCTGATCTCGACAGCGATCGCCCAGGCCAATGGCCTGCCGGAGCTCTTGGGACGCATCCTCGCGGCCCGTGGCGCCGATAGCCAGACGGCGGCGGCACATCTCGATCCATCGCTGCGCAGCCTGTTGCCGGACCCCTCGACCTTGCAGGACATGGAGGCGGCGGCCGCCCGCTTCGCGCGTGCCATCGAAAGCGAAGAGCGCGTCGCCGTCTTCGGCGACTATGATGTCGACGGCGCGGCCTCGGTCGCCCTCGTGGAGCGCTACATGCGCGCGCACGGCCAGGGCGTATCGACGTATATCCCAGACAGGCTCACCGAGGGCTACGGACCGAGCGAGACGGTCTTGACCGATCTCGCGAGGGCCGGCGCGAGCCTCATCCTCACGGTCGATTGCGGTACGACGGCGCCGGAAGCGATTGCTGCAGGCCGCAACGCCGGCGCCGATGTGCTCGTCATCGACCATCACCAGGCGGACGAGGCGCTGCCGGACGCGACCGCCCTCGTGAACCCGAACCGCCTCGACGACCTTTCCGGACAGGGGCACCTTGCCGCGGCGGGCCTGGTTTTTCTCTTTCTTGTCGAGACGACGCGCGTCCTGCGGCGCAACGGCTTCTATCGTGGCCGCCCAGAGCCGGATCTCCTCGGCCTTCTCGATCTCGTGGCGCTCGCGACCGTGTGCGACGTGGTGCCCTTCAAGGGCGTGAACCGCGCCTTCGTCGCCAAGGGCCTCGCTGTCCTGCGCATGCGCAACAATGCCGGCCTGCGCGCCCTGGCCGACGCCGCCCGCATCGACAGCGCCCCCTCGTGCTACACGCTCGGCTTCATCCTCGGGCCCCGCATCAATGCCGGCGGGCGCGTCGGCGCGTCTGCCCTCGGCGCCAAATTGCTGGCCTGCGACGATGATGTCGAGGCGCGGTCTATCGCCGCGAAGCTCGAGCTCCTGAATGCCGAGCGGCGGGCGATCGAGGAGGCGATGCTGGACGAAGCGATCGGCGGCGCGGAACGGCTGCTCGAAGCCGATCCCGACCGCCCGGTGATCCTCCTTGGCGCGGAAGGCTGGCACAAAGGCCTGCTCGGTCTTGTCTCGAGCCGCATTACCGAGCGGTTCGAGCGGCCGAGCCTCGTCGTCGCCTGGGACAAGGACGGCACGGGAACCGGCTCCGCGCGCTCGATCGCGTCCGTCGATCTCGGCGCGGCCATCCGCGGCGCCCTGCAGGCGGGTCTGCTTCTCAAGGGCGGCGGACATGCCATGGCCGCCGGCTTCAAGCTTGCCCGCACTCAGGAGGAACCCTTCGTCGCGTTTCTCCATGCACGCCTGTCCGCGCACATCGCCAACGCGCGGCTCGTTCGCGACCTCAAGCTCGATGGCGCGATGTCGGCCTCCGGCGCGACCGCCGATCTTCTCAAGCTGCTGGAGCGGGCAGGGCCCTACGGACCGGGACATCCCGAGCCGCGCTTCGCCTTTCCGGCGCATCGCGTCAGCCGCGTCCGTCTCATGAAACAGGCCCACTTACGCTGCACGCTGAGCTCAAGCGACGGCGGCCGCATCGATGCCTGCGCCTTCCGCGTCGCGGAGACGCCCCTGGGGCGTCTCATCCTCGACAGCGAGGGCCTGCCCCTGCACGTGGCGGGGCGGCTGCGTCCGACGCACTGGAATGGCAGGGCGGGCGTCGAGCTCCTGATCGACGACGCGGCAGCAATGCAGCCCACCTAGGCCACGCCTGTTCTTGCCTGTCCTGGCAAAGCTTTCTATATGACGGGCGCGCGGGCCGCCCCCTTCGTCTAATGGTTAGGACGTCAGGTTTTCAACCTGAAAACAGGGGTTCAATTCCCCTAGGGGGTACCACGCCAGCCTACCACTTGCCGCTGTTCGGCATTGATGCCCACGGCTCCTGCTTCGGCAGCGGCTTTCCCTTCTGCAACAGCTCGATAGAGATATTGTCCGGCGACCGGATGAAGGCCATGAAACCGTCCCGCGGCGGTCGGTTGATGGTGACGCCGCCATCCATGAGCCGCTGGCACGCCGCATAGATATCGTCGACCTCGTAAGCGAGGTGGCCGAAATTGCGGCCTTCGCCATAGGCCTCCGGATCCCAATTATAGGTGAGTTCGACCTGCGCATCCGGATTGCCCGGCGCGGCGAGGAAGACAAGCGTGAAGCGGCCTTGCTGATTGTCCATCCGCCTGACCTCCTCGAGACCAAGCTTGTTACAGTAGAAGTCGAGAGACTGGTCGATGTCGGAGACGCGGACCATGGTGTGCAGGAACTTCATCGCCATTACCGTCTGCTCCCTTGCCGTGAGGCCCGCACCCTTAGCGTGACGCGGCGGACTGTGGCAAGCGCGACACCGACTGCGCCATCTGTGCCTCTATTGAATGCAGATTGCGTCGCCATTGTTGCACATCGCCCACACGTGCGCCCCGCACCGCTCTTCGCACCCCGCCGATGGTTTTTTTGTTCGCTAGTAGAAACGTTTGCGCCGACGGCGCACTGTTGCGTCGCGCATTTGCCGTGATGTTCGAAACGACGCGCGGCACCGACGACTTTCGTTGCGCAATCATGAGCTTGTCGTCGCGACTTTGCAGCGTCTGCGAACTTGCGGTGGGTTTGTGGAGAAGCGCGCGCGCGCGGGAAATTTCCAGTGGTCAGTGTAAGCGGCGATGCTATGTTCGCAACGAGTGTACACCGGCTGATTCGTGTGGGGCGTCGGCAGCCGGTTTAGAAGTTAAGCGGGGGAATGCGGCATGGGGGCGAAAGAACCGCCAACGATAGAAGGCCTTACCCAACGCGACGAAGAAGCCACAGTTGATGTCTTTGAGATTTCAGGGTCGATTAAGTGGTTCGACGCGTCGAAGGGTTACGGCTTTATTGTTCCAGACGAAAATTATCCAGACATACTGCTGCACGTAACTTGTCTCCGCCGCGATGGATTCCAGACCGCGTACGAAGGTGCGCGGGTGATCTGCCAGGTGCTGCGCCGGCCGAAAGGTCTGCAGGCCTTCCGCGTGATCGCGATGGACGACTCGACCGCCGTGCATCCTTCGCAGCTGCCGCAGCGCACGCATGTGATCGTTACGCCGGAGAGCGAATGGGAGACCGCTGTCGTGAAATGGTTCAACCGCTTGCGCGGCTTTGGCTTTCTCACGCGTGGTCTCGATACGTCGGACATCTTCGTGCATATGGAGACGTTGCGCCGGTGCGGCTTTGCCGAACTTCGTCCCGGACAGACCGTCCTCGTACGCTTCGGTCACGGCCCGAAGGGCCTGATGGCGGCCGAGCTCAAGCCGGACGGCGCACAGGGACCTTCCTCCCACTAGCATCAGGGCAAGCGAGGCGTCGCGGCCGGACGACGGTTGCCGCGTTCTTGCTTGCCGCACTGCTTGTTACCGGACCCGGCCCAGGCGTTGCCTTCGACCGCGGGACGCTCACTTTGGAGACCGCTTCCGGCTCGCACCGGTTCGAGATCGAGTTGGCGACGACGGATCAGGAGCGCGCGCTCGGATTGATGTACCGGCGCCACCTGCCAGCCGACGCCGGCATGCTCTTTCTTTACGACACGCCGCAAGCGGCTGCCATGTGGATGAAGAACACGCCGCTTCCGTTGGACATCGTCTTTATTGACGCCGCGGGCAGGGTGCACCGCATCGAACGGGGCACGGAGCCGTTCTCCACCGCACCGATTTCCTCCGAAGGCGATATCATCGGGGTGCTCGAGCTGAACGCCGGCCGCGCCGACGCCATCGGCCTCAAGCCCGGCGACCGCGTGCGCTATCCGGGGCTACCGGCACACACACCCTAGCGTGAGCGCCACAAAGCGACGCAATCTTCACTGGTTCGCCCTAGCTTGTCCTACCTGGGGAGACTATGTATTGGCGTGATTCTGGGGCCTTGGACCGGCGCCAATCGGGGCATAGCGCAGTCTGGTAGCGCACCTGCTTTGGGAGCAGGGGGTCGCAAGTTCGAATCTTGCTGCCCCGACCAATTTCATGGTCCTGAAGGCTGAGGACGACGGCCATGGTGGCGCGGATCTATAAACCGGCGAAGACGGCGATGCAGCAGGGGAAGGCCGCATCGCGCGAATGGGTGCTGGAGTTCGAGCCGAGTGACGCCCAATCCATCGAGCCGCTGATGGGCTGGACCAGTTCCGCCGACACGCGGACCCAAGTGCGCATGTTGTTCGCGACCAAGGACGAGGCGGTCGCCTTCGCCACCCGCCAGGGTCTTGCGTTCCGGCTGATCGAGCCTCAACCGGTCAAACTCAGACCGAAATCCTACGCGGAAAACTTCAAGTTCGGCCGGCCGGACCGCTGGACGCACTGAGCCGAATATCCGCTAGAATGAACGAGTGAGCCGATTGCAGCGTTGAAGCGTGGTCCCGTAGCTCAAGGGATAGAGCATCTGCCTTCTAAGCAGAGGGTTGTAGGTTCGAATCCTACCGGGATCGCCAACTCCCAGGCCCGCAACAACCCAAAAAGGATCGTCATGCGCCTTCTCGCCGGACTAGCCGCCACTTTGATGTTTTGCAGCATTGCCGTTGCCGCCGAGGCACCTAAGAAGACGTGGGAGGCGAAGGGATTCGCGCAGCCGGAATCGGTTGTCTTCGATGCGGAGACAGACGCCCTCTATCTCAGCAACATCGTTGGTCAGCCCATGCAGAAGGATGGCAACGGCTTCATCTCAAAGCTCAAGCCCGACGGCACGCTTATCGAGCGCGAATGGGTGACGGGCTTCGATGCGCCGACCGGCCTCGCGCTTGTCGGGGGCACGCTCTACGTCGCAGACACCGACCAACTCGTGGCAATCGACACGGCATCGGGAAAGATCGGGAAGCGCTACCCCGCAGAAGGCGCCAAGTTCTTAAATGATGTCGCCGCCGGTCCCGACGGGTCGATCTACGTCTCCGACATGCCCAATGACACGATCTGGCGTCTCAAGGATGGAACCTTCGAGCCCTGGCTGAAGGATGCGGCTCTGAACGGGCCGAACGGCTTGGTTGTGCGGGGCGACGATCTCATCGTCGCGCAGTTCGGCGACATGCCGGAAGAAGGGAAGGACGCAGCGAAGGGAAGCCTTGTCGCGGTCTCGTTGAGCGATAAGGCCATCCGCAAACTCGGCGACGGCACGCCTATCGGCCACCTGGACGGCATCGAGCCTTTCGAGCCCGGCGTCTATCTTGTGACCGATTGGGCCGACGGCGCACTCCACCGTATTGACGACGCCGGCAAGGTGACGCGTCTGCTCGACACCAATCAGGGCAGCGCCGACCTCACCTATTTGGCAAAGGAAAAGATCGTCATCATTCCGATGATGGTGGATGGCACTCTGGCCGCCTACGAACTGCAGTAGAGCGGTCGCAGGCGCTAAAGGATGCTCCGCACCACGCCGCCGTCGACGCGGATGGCTGCGCCCGTCGTGGCAGCCGCGCCTTCACCGCAAAGATAGGTGACGAGGTTCGCCACCTCTTCCGGCATCGCAAACCGCTTGATGAGGGAGGAGGGGCGCATCGTGCGCAAGAACTCCGCCTCGACCTCTGCCGCGTCCGAGCCATGCTCGGCGGCGACCTTCCCTAGGAAATCGACGACACCTTCCGACTTCGTCGGGCCGGGGAGCACGGCGTTCACGGTGATCCCCGTACCGGCGACGCTTTCGGCGATCCCGCGCGACACCGCAAGCTGGGCGGTCTTCGTCATGCCGTAATGGATCATCTCCTCCGGGATCTGCACGCCGGACTCGCTCGAGATAAAGATGATGCGGCCCCAGTCGCGCTCCAGCATGTGGGGGAGCAGCGCCCGTGACAGCCGCACCCCGCTCATCACGTTGATCTCGAAGAAACGGAACCAGTCTTCGTCGCTGATTTCGAGAAACGGCTTTGGCTCGAAGATGCCGACATTGTTCACGAGGATGTCGATGCGTCCCGCCTCCTGCGCGAGGAGCTCGACGCCGGTGGCGGAGCTGAGATCGGCAACGATGCCGTAGGAGTGACTACCCACATCGGAATTGATGCGCTGGACCGCATCGACAACCTTGTCCTCGGTTCGGCCGTTGACGATGACCTCGGCCCGTTCGCGGGCAAGGCAGCGCGCGATCGCGAATCCGATCCCGGAGGTGGATCCCGTTACCAGAGCGCGTTTGCCGCGGAGTCTGAGGTCCATGGATCTGCTCTCAGCCTGTCGCGTTCATTCGCGCGAAACCGGCATCCAGATCCGCCTTCAGATCGTCGGGATCCTCCAAGCCGATATGCAAGCGCAAGGCCGCCCCATCCTCAACCCATGCCGTGGCCGTGCGGTAGGCGCGCGGGTCGAAGGGCAGGATCAGACTCTCGAAGCCTCCCCAGGAGTATCCCATCCCGAACAGAGTTAGCCCATCCAGCATGGCGGCAACCGCCTCTTTGGAGACAGGCTTGAGGACGATGGCAAAGAGTCCGGAAGCGCCCGTGAAATCGCGCTGCCACAGGGCGTGTCCCGGATCTGACGGAAGGGCAGGGTGCAGCACGCGCGAGACTTCTGGCCGCTCCGCCAGCCAGCGCGCGATGTTCAACGCCGACCGTTGATGCCGCTCGAGCCGCGCGCTCAAACTGCGCAAGCCGCGCAAGCCGAGATAAACGTCTTCCGGGCCCGGACAGAGTCCAAGCTCGTCATGGGCCGCCGCGAGCTTGGGCCATGTCGCCTCATTCGCCGTGATGGCGCCGAGCATCGCGTCGGCATGGCCGACAATGTATTTGGTCGCGGCCTGGATCGACACGTCGGCGCCGTGATCGAACGGCTTGAAGAAGAGTGGCGTCGCCCAGGTATTGTCCAAGACGACGCGAATACCGCGGGCATGCGCCGCCGCGCTGATCGCCGGAATGTCCTGCACCTCGAAAGTCTGCGAGCCGGGCGACTCCGTGAAGATCACTCTTGTATTGTCTCGGATGAGATCGGCGATCCCGGCCCCGATCAGCGGATCGTAATACGTCGTCTCGATCCCAAGCCGCTTCAGCATCGTGTCGCAGAAGCGGCGCGTCGGACGGTAGACGCTGTCGCTGACGAGCACATGGTCGCCGGCCGACAACAATGCGAGGAGGGTGGTCGCGATCGCCGAAAGTCCGGATGGCGTCAGCAGCGTGCGAAAGCCGCCTTCGAGCTCCGCGATCGCATCCTGGAGGGATTCGACCGTCGGCGTGCCGAGCCTCCCATAGGTGAAGGCCTGCGCGCTTTCCTCCAGGCACGCCATGGTCGGAAAGATGACCGTCGAGCCGCGATAGATCGGCGTATTGACGAAGCCATGCTGCTCGGCTGGGTTCCGCCCCGCGTGAGCGAGCCTCGTATCCTGCTTCTGTCCGGAAGGTCGCTTGCTCATTGGGGCGGGGGCCTAAAGGAATGTGTGCCTGACTTATCCCGTTTCCACGGGAAGGCTC
>DASQLK010000052.1:0-10468 GCA_035630055.1 Methyloceanibacter sp.
CGCCGCCGTGGTCATCGCAATCGGCACGCTGCAAAAGAGATCGGCGCCGTCGCGCTGGAAGAACTCATGCGGCTTGATGGAGAGGAGCAGGCCGGCAAAGGCGAGCAGCACCGGCACCCGGGCGAACCAAAGCGCAAGAACGAGCGCCATGACGATCAGTACGCCGGCTGTTGCCTTCGCTGCCGTCAGTGCGGGCGACCTTCCCGTGACCGAGATCAAATCCTTGTCTTTTACCGCCGCCATCACGGGTCCCTTCCCTGTCGCGCGCGAAAACGCGCCGCCGCTTCCGGCCGCACGCACTTTAGGGCAAAGAGACGATGGTTTGGTAGGCTACTCGCGAATTCCCTCAAGGAATTCCTTCACGCGGGCGAAGAACCCGGTCGATTCGGGGTTCGTGCTCGCATTGCAGGTTTCCTCGAAGGTCTTGAGCAACTCACGCTGCTTGCGCGTGAGGTTTTTCGGCGTCTCGACCTCGACCTGGATATAGAGATCGCCTTGCTGCTTGGAGCGCAGCACGGGCATGCCTTTGCCCTTGAGCCGGAATTGCTTTCCGGTCTGGCTGCCTTCCGGAATCTTGACCCGGGTCCTGCCGCCTTCGATGGTCGGCACCTCGACCTCGCCGCCAAGCGCCGCCGTGGTCATCGCAATCGGCACGCTGCAAAAGAGATCGGCGCCGTCGCGCTGGAAGAACTCATGCGGCTTGATGGAGAGGAAGATGTAGAGATCGCCCGCAGGGCCGCCGCGCAGGCCAGCCTCGCCTTCGCCGCCGAGCCGGATGCGGGTGCCGTCCTCGACGCCGATGGGGATGTTCACCGACAACGTACGCTCGCGCATGACGCGGCCTGCGCCCGAGCATGTCGAGCACGGCGTTTCGATGACGTCGCCGCGCCCCTGACAGGTGGGACAGCTGCGCTCGATGGTGAAGAAGCCTTGGCTGGCGCGCACCTTGCCTGCGCCGCCGCAGGTGCGGCACGTAGTTGGCGACGTGCCTGGCTTTGCGCCCGATCCGGAGCAGGTTTCGCAGGTGACAGAGGTGGGCACGCGGATCTGCGCGGTCTTGCCCTGATAGGCCTCGCTCAGCGTGATCTCCATGTTGTACCGGAGATCCGCGCCGCGCTCCCGCACCGACCGCGGGCGCGTGCGCCGTCCCATGAACTCGCCGAAGAGATCGTCGAACATCGCCGACATGGAGGCGGAGAAGTCGCCGCTGAAGGGATGCGCACCGCCCATGGCGCCGTCGAACGCCGCGTGGCCGAACCGGTCATAGGCTGCGCGGCGCTGCGGGTCCTTCAAGGCCTCATAGGCTTCGTTGGCTTCCTTGAAGCGGATCTCGGCGGTGGGGTCTCCGTTGCAGGTGTCGGGATGACACGCCTTCGCGAGGCGGCGAAAGGCGGATTTGATCTCGCCATCGCCGGCGCCTCGACCGACACCGAGCACCTCGTAGTAGCACCGCTTCGCCATTGCCCCTCCGGCCCATTGCGCCTATCCGGACGCCCAAGCTTCTTACTATGGGGCTCCGGGACGGGTTATCCGCCCGCCCCGGCGCCAACTTTGACTTACGCCGACTTTTTGCTGTCGTCGTCTTTGACTTCTTCGAAGTCGACATCGACGACCTTGTCGTCGCCGGGCGCTTCGCCGCCGCCGCTCGGACCTTCGTCCGTACCGCCGCCACTCTGGCTCGCCTGGTACATCGCCTCGCCGAGCTTCATGGAGGCTTGCGCCACGGCGTCGATCTTCGCCTTGATGGCGTCGACGTCCTCACCCTGCGCGGCGGCCTTGAGGTCTTCCGCCGCGGTCTCAACCGCCTTGCGATCGGTTTCGGAAACCTTGTCGCCGAAGTCCTTCAGCATCCTATCGGTCGAGTGGATCAAGGCCTCGGCCTGGTTCCGCGTCTCCACGAGTTCACGCCGCTTCTTGTCTTCCTCGGCGTGACTCTCGGCGTCCTTCACCATGCGGTCGATATCGGAATCGCTCAGTCCGCCTGACGCCTGGATACGGATCGACTGCTCCTTGCCGGTTGCCTTGTCCGCGGCCGACACGTTGACGATGCCGTTGGCGTCGATGTCGAACGTGACCTCGATCTGCGGCATGCCGCGCGGCGCCGGCGGAATGCCGACGAGATCGAACTGCCCAAGCATCTTGTTGTCGGCAGCCATCTCGCGCTCGCCTTGGAAGACGCGGATCGTCACCGCGTTCTGATTGTCTTCGGCGGTCGAGAAGACCTGGCTCTTCTTCGTCGGGATGGTGGTGTTGCGGTCGATCAGGCGTGTGAACACGCCGCCGAGCGTCTCGATGCCGAGCGAAAGCGGCGTGACGTCGAGAAGGAGCACGTCCTTGACGTCGCCCTGCAGCACGCCCGCCTGAATCGCGGCGCCGATGGCCACGACCTCATCCGGGTTCACGCCCTTATGCGGCTCGCGGCCGAAGAAGTTCTTCACCGTCTCGGCGACCTTCGGCATGCGCGTCATGCCGCCGACCAGCACCACTTCCTGGATCTCGGCGGCCTTCAGGCCTGCATCCTTGAGCGCGGCGGCGCACGGGCCGATCGTCTTCTGGATGAGATCGTCCACGAGGCTCTCGAGCTTCGCGCGCGTCAGCTTCATGGTGAGATGCTTCGGCCCGCTCTGGTCGGCCGTGATGAAGGGCAGATTGATCTCGGTCTGCGTCGTCGAGGAGAGCTCGATCTTCGCTTTCTCGGCGGCCTCCTTCAGCCGCTGCAGGGCGAGCTTGTCGCCGCGCAGATCGATGCCGCTTTCCTTCTTGAACTCGCTGGCGAGATAATCGACGAGGCGCATGTCGAAATCCTCGCCGCCGAGGAAGGTGTCGCCGTTCGTCGACTTCACCTCGAACACGCCGTCGCCGATCTCGAGGATCGAGATATCGAACGTGCCGCCGCCGAGATCGTAGACGGCGATGGTCTTGCCTTCCGTCTTGTCGAGGCCGTAGGCGAGCGCCGCCGCCGTCGGCTCGTTGATGATGCGCAACACCTCAAGGCCGGCGATCTTGCCGGCGTCCTTGGTGGCTTGCCGCTGCGCGTCGTTGAAGTAGGCGGGGACGGTGATGACGGCCTGCTCGACTTTCTCGCCGAGATAGGCTTCCGCGGTCTCCTTCATCTTTTGCAGGATGAAGGCCGAAATCTGCGAGGGAGAATATTTCTTGCCGTGGGACTCGACCCAGGCGTCGCCATTGTCGGCTTTGACGATCTGGTAGGGGACAAGCTTCTTGTCCTTCTCCACCATGGGATCTTCGTAGCGCCGCCCGATCAGGCGCTTGATAGCGAAGAAGGTGTTTTCCGGGTTGGTGACGCCCTGGCGCTTCGCCGGCAGGCCGACGAGCCGCTCATCGTCCGGAGTGAAAGCGACCATCGACGGCGTGGTCCGCATGCCCTCCGCATTCTCGATAACTTTGGGGGTCTTGCCCTCCATGACCGCGACACACGAATTCGTGGTGCCGAGATCGATTCCGATCACTTTCGCCATTGCACCTCTCCATTTGGCAGACCGTTCGGGCCCAAATCAGCACCCAAATGCGCGCGTCCGCATCCATTGGCGTCGCGCCGGTCCCCTAGCGCTTCCCGCCGGCCTCTAAGGGTCGCGGGTTCCGCGGTTATATAAGAGCCAACCCTATGGGTCGCAAGGAGAAGGGCGGTTTCGGCCGTGATAACCGCCGCGTTCAAGCGACGCGCTTCCAGGCCGCGATGAGGATCGGGGTCAGGCAATAGTAGCGCCCGTCCGCGGCGGCTTCCGCCATATCGCTGCGGAAGGCGTTGGCGCGCTCCGGGTCGGCGATGCCGAGCTCCTTGGCTGCCGTGAGTAAGCCTTGGTAAACCCCAATCAGCATTGCCGCCATGTCTTTGAGGGGAATGTACTTCGCCTCGCAATGGGTGCCGTCCGGAAGGCCGAGGCCTGCCGCCTCGAATTGCGCCGGCAACTGACGGCCAGCGCGCATGTTGCGGCCCTGGGCTCTGAACACGCCCTCGAACAGCCGGTTGAACTCCCCCATGGGCGGGCAGAGGGGCTCAACCGCGATCGAGCCGAAGTCGAACTCCTGCGCGATGACCACGCCGCCCGGCTTTGTCCAATCATGCATCTTCTCAAGCAGAGCGACGGGGTCGTGAATATGCATGAGGAGGAGGCGGCAGAAGGTGACGTCGAAGGGCGCGCCTTTTACCTCATTCATATCGACGACGTTCCCGACCAGATAATTGAATGTCGCGCCGCCTTCGCCGCGCAAGTCGCGCAAGGCCTCGTCGGCGAGCGCGCCGTCGATCTCGATTCCCGTCACGCTGCCTTGCGGCCCGACCCTATCCGCCATCAGCCGCATCGTTGAGCCGGGCCCGGCGCCGATATCGAGGCAGTGCATGCCGGGCTTGAGACCCACCTGGTCGAGCACTGTCGACGTGGCGGCCTGCCACATCGAGGCTTGGTCGCGCAGGCGCTGATATTCGCTTGCGTCGCGCGCATGCACATAACCATCGGGATTGGGCGTCTTCGCCTGCTCCATGACGGAACGGTCTCCTTCAGCGCCGGCAAAGCGCTATAGGACCGGATGGTAGTTCGGACCCGTGACGGAGCATAGATGTGCCTGAGCGTTACTTTCCGTTAAAGCTCGACGCTGTGGCGCAAAAGGCGCTGCTTTCTGAGCTCGGCGCGGTTGTTGCTGCGGCGCCCCTATTTACGCCCACCATGCCGCGGACCGGCAATGCCATGTCCGTGCGCATGACGAATTGCGGGCCCCTGGGCTGGGTGACGGATAAGGAGCGTGGCTATCGCTATCAGCCGGCCCACCCCGAGACCGGCCGGCCCTGGCCCCCGATTCCGGCCATGCTCCTTGCGCTATGGGATGAGGTCTCAGGCTACCCTCAGCCGCCCGAGGCCTGCCTCGTCAACTATTATGCCGGGCCGGCCAAGATGGGCCTGCACCAGGACAAGGACGAGGAGGATTTCGCAGCGCCGGTGCTCTCCGTCTCGCTCGGCGATACGGCCATATTCCGCGTTGGCGGCAAAACGCGCAAAGACGCAACGGAGCGCTACGAGTTGCGATCCGGCGACGTGTTCCTGCTCGCGGGCGAGGACAGGCTTGCCTATCACGGCGTCGACCGCGTGCTGCCGGGTACGTCGGATCTCTTGCCGGAAGGCGGCCGCTTCAACCTCACGCTTCGCCGCGTGACGAAGCCCTAGGCTTTAATCGCCGGGATTGTCGTTCGCGGCCTTGCGCGCGCCGCCAGGCTCAGCGGCAGGAGCGGCCTTGGCCCCGCCTTTGGAGACGGCGACGAGGGCCGGCCTGAGGCAGCGGTCGCCGATCATGTAGCCCGCCTGCATGACATCCACGACCGTGCCTTCCGGCACGTCCATGTTTGGAACCTCATACATGGCCTGATGGCAGTTCGGGTCGAAGCGCTGACCTGCCGGCTCGATCCGCGTCACGCCGTGCCGCTCCAGCATGTTGAGGAGCTCCCGCTCGGTGAGCTCGACGCCATCGAGGAAGCTCTTCAGCGCCGGATCTTCTGCCGCGGCCTGCGCCGGCACATGATCGATCGCGCGCTTCAGGTTGTCGCCGATGGTGAGCACGTCGCGAGCGAAATTCGAGATCGCATAGCGCGCGGTGTCCTGCTTCTCCCGCTCGGTGCGGCGGCGGACATTCTCCATTTCCGCCATGGCCCGCAGCAGCCGGTCTTTCAGCTCCGCATTCTCCGCGGCGGCCTGCTCTTCGGCATCCGCCACCGGCGCATCGGTCGCTTCGGGCTTGCCATTCTTGCCGTGTCCGGGATCGGCAGCCTTAGGCCGATCCTCGCCAGCCTCACGTGGATCGTTCTTCTCGTCGGGCATCTAAAGCCTTGTGGTTTGGCTTCCGTTAGGCGCCGGATATCGACCGATAGAGAGCAAAAATCAAGGGAGCCGCCCGATCAGCCGCGCGGTGTAATCCACCATGGGGATGATCCGCCCATAATTGAGCCGCGTCGGCCCGATCACGCCGAGGACGCCAACGATCTTCTGCTCCGTGTCCTCGAAGGGGGACACGATCAGCGCGGAGCCGGACAGCGAAAACAGCTTGTTCTCCGAGCCGATGAAGATGCGCACCCCGTCTGCGCGCTCGGCGAGGCCGAGGAGCTGCATCAAATCCTTCTTGGCATCGAGATCTTCGAACAGGAGACGGACGCGCTCCAAATCCTCCATCGCGCGCACGTCTTCCAGGAGATGCGCGCGGCCGCACACGATCAGGCTCTTGCGCTCTTCCTCGTCGCCGGACCAGGTCGCGAGACCTTCGGTCACGACCTGCGTCGCAAGCTCGTCGAGCTGCACGCTGCGCTGCTCGACCTCGGCGCCGATCCGGGTGCGTGCTTCAGCGAGCGTCAGCCCGGCGATGCGGGAATTGATGTAGTTGGACGCCTGCGTCAGGGCCGACAGCGGCAGACCATCCGGGATCGACAGGATCCGGTTCTCGACGTCGCCGTCTTCGCAGACGAGCACGGCGAGCGCCTTGCCTTGTCCCAGCGGCACGAACTCGACCTGCTTCAGAGTCTTGCTCTGCTTCTCGACGAGAACGAGGCCCGCGCAGCGCGACAACCCCGAGAGCATCTGGCCGGCCTCGCCGAGAACATCCTCCACACTGCGCCGCCGCTGGCTGCCTGTAATGTGCGCCTCGATCTTGCTGCGCTCGTCTTGGGTGATGTCGCCGATCTCGAGCAGCCCGTCGACGAAGAGGCGCAAGCCTGTCTGCGTCGGCAGCCTGCCGGCGCTCGTATGCGGCGCGTAGATGAGGCCGATCGCTTCGAGGTCCGACATCACATTGCGCACCGATGCCGGCGACAGGGTCATCGGCAGCGCGCGGCTCAGATTGCGCGAGCCGACCGGCTCACCGGTTGCAAGATAGGTCTCGACGATGCGTTTGAAGATCTCGCGCGAGCGCTCATTGAGCTGGCGCAGGCCGGCGGCCGCCTCCACGGCGCGGGCAGCCTCCCTGGCATCGGTATGGCGCATGCGGGAAATCTAGGGTTGCCGCGGAAACCCGTCAAATCGTGACGGCAAAGGCTTGCTCGCTATCCCCGAACGTGGCGCGAGGACCGCTAATTCAATTGCGGGAAGGCGGAGTCGGCGGAAGATGCGAACTCGTTCGGGCTGCCGAAATGATCGAAATAGCGGGTGTTCATCGCCTGTACGGGCATGACGAGGAAAATGTCCGTCGTTCCGAACTGGTGGTCGATCACCGCGCCGTCACCGACATAGGCGCCCACGCGGAGGTAGCCCTTGATGAGCGGCGGGAGCGATTTGAGCGCCGCGCGAATATCGATCGCCTCCTTCTCCATCAAGTTCATGTCCACGTGCAAATGCTCATGCGCGCGTACGCGCCATTCTTCCGGCGCGAGTTTGTGGTGATGCAGGTAGCTGAGCGCGAGCGCGTGGGCCTTGGGGTCGGTGCCCGCGAAGCTCCCGCAGCCGATCATCGCGTCCATACCGTGTTCGCGAAGATACGACCAAACGCCCTGCCAGAGAAGTTCGAGCGTGCGCCGGTTGCGATAGGGCTTCAGCACGCAGGAACGTCCGAGCTCTAAAAAGGCGCAGTCCGGCTTCGATCGCAGCAGCGGCGCGATGTCATATTCGCCCTGGGTGTAGAAACCGTCGTGACGATCGGCGATGGATTGGCGCAGGACGCGATAGGTCCCGACGACCTTCGGCCGCCGCCAGCGGCGCCCGTCCGTGGCGTCGCCGTGATCGATCACGAGGAGATGGTCGAAGACCGCGTCGTAATGGTCCTCGTCGCGGCGCGACAGGATGGCGAGCGCCCCCGGCCTGGCCGACATCTCCTCGTAGAAGACTTTATAGCGCAGGCGCTGCGCGCGCCGGATCTCGCTCTTCTTGCGGGCGAGGCGAACTTCCAGCGATCCAAGCCGGCCATACACTTTTGCCGGCTGAAAGCGCTTTGCAAAGCGTCCGCCGACGAACGGAAGCTGGCCGACCTGACCTGGCTTGAAGATGAGACCTGGGAACATGTTGGTACCGCGTAAGCGGTTTGGCGAGCGTGCTGGAATGACCTTCATCGGCATGGTGTGGGCCCGAATGCTTCGAAAGGAGACGCCGCTACCAGAACCGCGAGGAACCGCGCGAGCCTGATTCGGCCATAACGAGGCCCGGTTAGCAAACCAATTCGAAGTCAGTGTGACAGTCTGGGGATAGTTCGTGGCAAAGCGAAGCTCAAGCCACTCCGCGACCGGCCTTTTCCAGCGCTTCCGAAGGGCTCCGCCAGCGCAGGAGCAGCGCGGTCAGATCCTCTCTCTCGAACGGCTTGGCGAGATAGTCGTCGAGGCCGGCGGCGAGGTAGGACGCGCGGTCCTCCGCGAACGCATTCGCGGTCAAGGCGACGATCGGCGGCCGGCCCGCCCCTGCGGCCGCCTCGGCGGGATAGAGCTTGCGGATGTGGCGCGCCGCCTCGACGCCGTCCATGCCCGGCATGTGGATGTCCATGAGGACGAGGTCGAACCCGCGCGCTTCACCTGACGAAGCCTTTCTGGCCGCAATGATCGCCTCGCTGCCGTTCCGGACGCGTTGCACGCGCATGCCGCTTTTTTCGAGCACGGTCCGCGCGAGGAGCGCGTTGATGTCATTGTCCTCAGCGAGCAGCACCGAGATCTGCGTCGCGTCTGCGCCGGGCAGCGTGGTGCCGTTCGCGAGCCGCCCCGCCATGTCCGCCGTCAGCGCCGCTTCGCCATCGCCCTCGCCGAACAATTGCTTGAGGAGCGAGAGCGGCCGGATCGGGCGCATGAGGTAGCCGTTGAAGCCCGCTGCGCGGAAGCGCGGGATGTCCGCCCGCTCGAAGCTGTCGATGATGACCGCCGCCCGCGCCCCGCCGGTGCGCTCATCGTCGGCGAGAAGTGCCAGGACCCGGGCCGCGCCGGCCTCGAACCCGTTGCGGTCGGTGAGGAGGGCGCTGAACGGCACATCCATCTTTGCACCCGCCTTGGCGATGCGTTCGGCATCATCGAGGCCGGCCTTGACTACGCTTGCGCCGAGCGCAACCAGAAGCTCGGCGATCAGCGTCGACTCGACCGCACCGTCAAGGACGAGCAAAACCTTCTCGCCGCGACGGGGGCCCGGCCAGCCGAGACCCACCGCCGCAGTGTTGGGAGGGACGGCAAGCTTCAGATCGACCGTGAACGTGGCCCCGGCTCCGGGAACGCTCGCAACCTGGATGCTGCCGCCCATTTCGTTGACGAGGCGCTTTGAGATCGTCAGTCCAAGCCCGGTGCCGCCATGCGACCGCGAGGGACCGGTGTCGGCCTGCTCGAACTCCGCGAAGATGCGCTCGATGGCTTCCGGCGGCACGCCGGGCCCGGTGTCGCGCACGGCAAGGCGCACGATGCTCTCGCCATTTGCCTCTCCGTGCCGGCCGGGAGCGAGGCAGAGATGGAGCGCCACGCCGCCGCGATCGGTGAACTTGATGGCGTTGCCGACGAGGTTCATCAGAATCTGCCGGATGCGCATTTCATCGCCGATGACCGTCTTCGGCAGATCGGGTGCTGCGTACCAGGCAATCTCCAGCCCCCGGTCCCGGGCGCGCGGCGCGAGCAGCTCGATCACGCTTTGCGCCGCGTCCGCGATATCGAACGGTGCCGGGCGAAGCTCGAGCCGGCCGGCTTCGATCTTGGAGAAGTCGAGCACCTCGTCGATCAGCGACAGCAAGGTCTTCGCCGAGGTGGAGATCGCGCGCGCATAGGTGCGCTGCTCGGCGGAGAGGTCGGTGTCGAGGAGGAGGCCGACCATGCCGAGGATGCCGTTCATCGGCGTCCGGATTTCGTGGCTCATCGATGCGAGGAAGCGGGACTTCGCATCGTTTGCGCTCTCCGCCTGGTCGCGCGCTTCCGCAAGCGCAAGTTCCGCTGCCCGCTGCTCGGTTACGTCATGGCCGACGCTTTGGACCTCGCTCACGCTTCCGTCGGCCGCGATGACGGCGAAGTCCTCCCATATGAACCAGCGCGGCCCCGCGCTCGTCACAAGCTCGACCAAGCGGTTATGCCGCTCCTCATCCGTCGGCAGCACGTCTGTATCGCCGTTCACGCTCTCCGCGAGCGGCAGCGTGAACACTTGGCCCACCGCATCGTCGCGCTCGATGCCGAACGTGCGGCAGAAGGAATCATTGGCAAACGTAAGGCGGTGCAGTCCGTCGCGCCGCAGGATGACATCGCCTTGATGATCGAGAAGATCGCGATAGCGTGCTTCGCGCTCGCTCACCTCCCACTGCAAATCGCGCAAAGTCTCGAGGCTTGCGTCAAGATGCGCGCCAAGCGTTGCGAGTTCGGCGGCGTTGCTTGGCCTGGCGCGTTGCGCGACGAGGAAGCCGAGGAGAGACGCGCCGAGGACAAGGGGGAGAAGCGCAAGCGTCGGGCCTGCGCCGAGCGTGGCCGTGGATCCGATCAGGAGCAGTCCTGCGAGCGCCACCAGGACGAGATTGCGGCGACCGTAATACGCGCGCT
>DASQLK010000053.1:0-40679 GCA_035630055.1 Methyloceanibacter sp.
TGCGGCACGAGGAGGGTGCGGCCCGTGGCGCTGTCGAAGGCATTCTCGGTGACCTGCGCGACCACCATCCCCGGCAGATCGGAGTTGAGCCCGGTCACCAGGCTGGCCGCGATGACGCTTCCCGCGCTGAGCTGCCATGGCGATGCCGGTCCCTGAAGACGATGCGGGTTGGTCGTTCCGCCAGTGTCACGCGCATTCGCGAAGGCGATGTTGCGTCCCTCTCCCGGCTGCGCTCCAGCGGCGCCCTGCTGCTCTCCCGCAGTCGCCGCGGCCTCGACCGGTGGCGTCCCGACCACGGCGATTGCCTCGGCGGCCGCCGTCCGCGCCAATTGCATGAGCACAGGCGCCTCGCGGGCCTGACGCGCCTCGGCGAGGCGCCGCTGCCGCTCGGTCTCAGCCGCCTGCGCGGCAGCGTCCATCGTCGGCACCGGTGGCTGACCCGGCGCGGTCTCCAGCGCCATCTCGCGCTGGCGCTCAAGGATGGGCCGACCGAGATCCCCTGGAAGCGGCGGCCCGAGCCGGGGCGCGTCGCCGTAGGTGCGGGGCGCGGCGGCGAGCACATCGGGCGCCGCATTCGACGCCGCCAACGGGCGCTCGTCGCCGGAGGCGACCAGTCTCAAGCTGGCGGGCTGAAGCGCGAGCCAGGCGGTGCCGATCAGCGCGAGCGATCCCAAAGCGGCGATCCCCACGATCACGCCGCGCCGGAACCGGACAACCCGGCCCGGCCGGCCGCGAAGCACCATCGTCTCGGGATCGGCTTTTTCGCCGCGCCCGTCGGCGGGCCTCGGTGCAGCATCGGTCATGACGCCCTCCGCCGGCGCTGAGCCCGCCGATTGCCGTCCTCGCGGCTTATCCGGACGACCGCCTGGCGCTGGGCGCCGAGACGAAGCTCGGCCCGGGCGAACAGGCGGTCGACGACATAATAGCGGCCGGAGACGCGATAGTTCACAAGCGCGGCCCCGCCGCGCTCGTCCAGGACGAACAAAGGCGGCGCCTCTCCCTGGGCGATGCTCGCCGGAAATTCGATGAAGGTCTGCCGACCGTCGTCGAACGCGCGCAGCGGCCGCCATGGCGGATCGTCGCCGCTGATCCTGTAGCCGAACCTCAGATTCTCCACCGCGAGGCCGCTGGCGATTGGCGCAGCCGCTTCCCCGCCGCCAGCGCCCTGAAGGGCGATCAGCGCGTTCTGGGGATAGGACCAGGAGAGCGCCGCCATGGCGGTCGCCCGGGTGCTCTCGAGCTGGATATGATAGACGCGCCGATCGGTGGCGATGACGAGGTTCGTCGCGAGGCCCGCCGACGATGGCTTGACCAATATGTGGGTGCGCCGCGACGTTCCGCTGCCGCTGGTCGTGTCGCCGACGATCCAGCGGACGGTGTCGCCGGCCGCGACCGAAGTAACCGTCTCGCCGGGCTGGAGTGCGATGTCGGTCACTCGCTCGGGCGCCGCATAGAGGCGATAGAGCGTTCCTTCCGCATAGGGGTAGACCTGGACGGCGTTGACATAGCCGGCCCGCGTCGGTTCGCGCAGCGCGGCGCGGTTCGCCGACTGGACCCGCGCTGTCGGAGCACCGTCGCGGTGGCCACGGCGCTGGGCGTCGGCGGGAGCCGCGGCCAGCGCGAGCAGGTACAGGCTGAGCGGGATGCGTCGGATCATCGGGGGTTCCTTTCCGGGGAGATTGGTTGATCGGCGGGGGTGGCCGGCGCTCCCGGATCCAGCGGCGACCCCTGGGGGATCGAGGCCGGCGCAGTCTCCGGAGCCGGCGCGGAGGCAGGAGCATCCGGCGGCGTCACGGCGTCGGGCGAAGCAGCAGGCGCGGACGCCGGGGGCGCGGGCGCGTCCAGCTCCCGGCTCCAGTCGATCGCATCGACATAGATGCCGAGCGGGTTCTTGCGCAGAATGTCGGCCGAGCGCGGCGGCCGCTGCTGAACGGTCAGGATGGCGGTCCAGCGCGAGGTGCTGGCGAGGCTGCCGCGCTCGAAGTGCGTCTCGGTCCACTTCACCTGGAAGGAGCTGTCGGACGCGCGCACCACGCTGGTGACCTGAACCGACACGGTGCGCGTGCCGACATCGGCGAACGGATTGGCTTCCCGAGCATATTCGCCGAGGAAGAGCGCGCCCCGGTCGGTCGCGAAGTCATAGGCCGACAGCCAGTTCTCGCGCATCAGCACGGCATCGAGCGACTTCGAGCGGATGTTCGAGACGAACCGGGCGAGGTGCCAGGCGATCTGCGGATCGGTCGGCCGATAGTCGGCGGCCGCCGGAGAGACGGCCCGCGCCTCTCCAAGCGCATCGACCTCGACGACATAGGGAACCACCCGGCTCTGCATCGACTGCCAGACCAGAGCGCTGGAGAGGCCACAGGTCAGGAACAGGCCGCCGAACGCCATCAGCCGCCAATTGCGCGCCTGGACCCGGGCGGAGCCGATCCGCTCGTCCCAGAGCTGCCCGGCCCGCTGATAGGGCGTCTCCGGCTCGGGGGTCCGGCCATAACGCTGAACGGCGCGCTTGAATCGCATGGGTCAGTCCCTTTCCTTGATGTCGGGGGTGGCACCGGCGCCGCTGCTCGAGCCCGAGCCAACGGTGTGCAGGGCAAGCTGGCGGCGGTGACGGGAAGTCTGTTCGGCGCGTAGCCGCTGCGCCCAGGCCGGCGCGGCGTCCCCGCCGCCGGCCGCCGCTGCGGCCGACGCTGAAGAGCCGCCGCCGCCCGATGATGAAGAAGGGGAAGAAGACGAATGGTTGATCGCGGACCAGGCCGCGTCGCGGCCGCGCTCGGCCGCCGCGCCGAGCCCGAGCGCCCCGCTCACGCGCTGCGCCGCGGCACCCTTGGCCGCCGCGGCCATGCCGCCCAGGCTGGAGCCGCCGGATTCGCGTCCGAGCTGCGCGGCGGTCGAAGCCGCCGCGCCCATGGACGTCCCGGCGCGGATCGCGCCGAGACCTGCGCCCCCGACCGCGCGGGCACCACCGATCGCCGCCGCGCCGCCGAGCGCCAGGGTCGCTCCGGCGCCGGCCACCGTTCCAACGGCGGCGCCAGCGCCAAGCTGTGGCGCGCCGGACACCAGCCCGGAGGCGATGCTCGGTCCGAAGATGCCGAGCCCGAACAAAGCGAGGCTCGCCAGCATCAGCGACATGGCCTGATCGAGGTCGGGCTCGCGGCCCTGCAACGAGTTGGTGAATTCGGAAAAGTAGTTCGAGCCGATGCCGACGATGACGGCGAGCACCATCACCTTGATTCCGGAGCTGATCACGTTGCCAAGGACTCGCTCGGCGAGAAAGGAGGTGCGGTTCCAGAGGGCAAACGGGACCAGGACGAAGCCGGCGAGGCTGGTCAGCTTGAACTCGAGGATGGTCACGAACATCTGCACCGCGAGGATGAAGAAGGCGACGATCACGATCACCCAGGCGGCCATCAGCACGGCGATCTCGACGAAATTGGTGAAGAAGGAGATGGGGCCCACAAGGTCGCTTGCCTGGGTCAGCAGGGGCGCGGCCGCCTCGAACCCGGTCCCGGCGAGCCGCCCGGGCCGAAGCAGGTCGTCGGCCGTGATCGTGCTTCCGCCGGCGGTCAGCCCGAGGCCAGCGAAGGACCGGAAGATGATGTCGGTCAGCGTCGAGAAGCTGTTCAGGATGAGGGCGAAGACACCGACATAGAGGATCTTCTTGAGGAAGCGGCCAATGACGTCGTCCTCGCCGCCAAGCGCCCAGAAGAGGCCGGCCAGGGTGATGTCGATGCCGATCAGCACCGTCGTCAGGAAGCCGACGTCCGGCCCGAGCAGTCCGAAGCCACTGTCGATGTAGCGGACGAACGTGTCCATGAACTGGTCGATGACGTTGAGGTCGTCCACTGGCGTCGGCTTTCGGGTGACTGGTGAAAAGGATGTCGCGGGGTCCGGGGCCGAGGGGGGGTAAGCCCGGCGGACCCCGCGACGAGACGTGCACCGGCTCTTGGGGCGTGACCGGTGCCGCCTCAGCTCAGGGCCGGGGCCGCGGCGTGTAGGCGCGCCCGTCGCCCAGGAAGCGGCGCACGCTCTCGCGCGACTCCCGCTCGATCTGGGCGCGCTGCGCCTGCTCCACAGCCTGCGAGCGGAAGTGCGCCGCCATCAGATTCTGGATCTGCAGCTGCTGCTGGGCGGTGAGCGCCAGGAGCTGATTGGTTGCCTGCGCCGCCTGGAGCGCGCCTTCCGCCCCCTGGCTGCGTGCCACGATCTGGCTCAGCGCCTGCGCATCCTCACGCACGTTCGTGACGATCTGGCTCTGGACGCCCATCGTCTGGCGGAAGGCCGACATCGCCGCGTCGAGCCGGGCGCGGGCAGCAGCCGCGCGCTGGTCGCGGGATAGCAATTGCTCGAAACTGTCAGGGAAGAGCTGCCGGAACTGCTCGTCGAGCCGGTCGACGCGAAAATCGACCCCCCGCGCCTGGCCCATCAGAGTGTCGATCTGCCGCAGCCGCTGCTGGAGCTGCTGCATCTGCGGAAAGTCGATCCGGCTAAGGTTGCGGGCCTGGTTCTGAAGCATCGTGGCTTCATTCTGAAGGCTCTGGATCTGCTGGTTGATCTGCTGGAGCGTTCGCGCCGCGGTCAGCAGATTCTGGGCATAATTGGCGCTGTCGAAGACCGGGATGGCATGCGCCGGCGCGGGCAGGACGGTCAGGCCGGCGGCGAGCGAGGTAGTCGCGAGAGCGAGGCCGAGCAGGCCGGCGTTGAGCAGCTTTTTCACAGGTCATTCTCCTTCTGGGTTGAGGTTGCGTTGAAGCGGCCGGCCAGAGCAGCGGCCCAGGTCAGCCCGGCATCGCGCAGATACGCGGCCGCGAAATCGGCGGCGCCATGCTCGGCCAGGACGGCGTCGATCCGTTGCTGCGAGGCGGGATCGGAAGCGCCGCACCAGGCGAGCGCGACGGAGCCCAGGCCAAGCTCGAACAGACGGTTTCCTCGGGCGGACTGGAGATAATATTGCCGCTTGGGCGTCGCCCGGCTGACCAGCTCGATCTGGCGGTCGTTGAGCCCGAACCGTTCATAGGCGGCGCGCGACTGCGGCTCGATCGCCCTGTCGTTGGGCAGCAGGATCCGCTGGGGACAGCTCTCGATGATCGCCGGCGCGATGCTGCTCTCGGCGATGTCCGCCAGACTCTGCGTCGCGAACACCACCGCGACATTCTTCTTTCGGAGCACCTTGAGCCATTCGCGGATGCGCGCGGCGAACAATGGGTGGTCGAGAAAGACCCAGGCTTCGTCGAGGATGAGCAGGGTCGGCCGGCCGGTGAACCGCTCCTCGAGCCGGTGGAAGAGATAGGTCAGCACCGGCGCGACCACGCCGGCCTGCCCCATCAGCGCCTCTGTCTCGAAGCACTGCACGTCCGAGATTGCGGCGATGCCGTCCTCGGCCGCGTCGAGCAGGCGGCCGAACGGGCCTTCCAGCGTATAGGGCGCGAGCGCCGAACGGAGCGCCGTCGACTGAAGCAGCAAGGCGAGGCCGGTCAGGGTGCGCTCGCCGACCGGCGCGGAGGCGAGGCTGGTCAGAGCCGACCACAGAGCCTCCTTCACCTCGGGCGTGACAAGCACTTTCTCGTGCGCGAGCAGCGCGGCGATCCATTCCGCGGCCCAGGCCCGCTCGGCGGCGCGGTCGATATGGCGCAGCGGCTGGAAGGCGATCGCCTCGCCGCCACCGGCCGGGCCGGCTTCTTCTTCCCCGGCACTTTCGCCTCCAAGGCCCAGCGCATGATGGGCTCCTCCCATCGCCAGGACCGCCGCCCGGGCCGAGAAGCCCTTGTCGAAGATGTAGACCTGGCTGTCCGGATAGCGGCGGAACTGCAAAGCAAGCAGAGCGAGCAACACGGACTTGCCGGCGCCGGTCGGGCCGACGATCAGCATGTGACCGACATCGCCGACATGAGTCGACAGGCGGAACGGCGTCGAGCCGCTGGTCTCGGCATAGAGGAGAGGCGGCCCGTCCAGATGCGCGTTCCGGCCCGGCCCAGCCCAGACCGAGGACAAGGGCATCAGATGGGCGAGATTGAGCGTGTGGACGAGCGGCTGGCGGACGTTGGCGTAGACCTGGCCGGGCAGCGAGCCAAGCCAGGCCTCGACCGCGTTCGCGCTCTCGCGGATGGAGGTGAAGCCGAGGCCGTTGATCACCCGCTCGAGGCCGCGCACCTTCTCATCGACGCGGGCGCGTTCGAGGTCGGCGACAGTGACCGTGGTGGTGAGATAGCCGAAGGCGACATGATCGCCGCCGAGCGCCTGAAGCGCCAGATCGGCATCGACCACCTTATTGTCGGCGTCGCTGTCGAGAAGCTGCGCTGGCTGGTTGTACATCACCTCGCGCAGAAGCGCGGTGATCGACTTCCTCTTGTTGAACCATTGCCGCCGGAGCCGGGTCAGCCCCTTGGTCGCCTCCGTCTTGTCGAGCGCGATGAAGCGCGTGACCCAGCGATAGCCGAAATCCAGATGGTTGAGCGCGTCGAGGATTCCCGGGCGGCTGAGATTGGGAAAACCGAGGATGGTCAGGGTACGAAGATGCTGCTCGCCCAGCATCGGCTCGAGCCCGCCCGTAAAGGGCGTGTCGGCGAGCAGCCCATCGAGATAGATGGGCGTCTGCGGCATCGCGACCGGATGGCGCCGTTCGGAGATCGCCCCGTGAAGGAAGGTCAGGGTCTCGTCATCGCCGAGCGCCCGGACCTCCGGCATGAAGGCCGAGAACAGGTCGAGCGCGCGGTCTGTCTCCGCGACGAAGGCGGCCAGGGCTTGGCGCCAGTCGCGTCCGCGCCGGTCGTCGCTTCGCTCGACCAGCGCGCGGCCGGCCGTGTCGGCCTGGTCCGGCGGCGGCATGAAGGTCAGCGTCAGATGATAATGGCTCTCGAAATGCGCGCCCGCGGCCTCGAAGCTCGCGCGCCTTTCCTCGTCGACCAGCCATGAGGCGGCCTCGGGGAAGGTCGCCTTGGGGTAAGCGAGGGCCTGGCGCCGCTCCGCCTCGAAATGAAGCGCCCAGCCCGACCCGAACCGCTTCAGCACATTATTGGCGCGGGCGCAGGCCGCGATTAGCTCGGCTTCGGTCGCGCTTTCGAGGTCGGGCCCGCGGAACCGCGCGGTGCGCTGGAAGCTGCCGTCCTTGTTGAGCATGACGCCGGGCGCGACCAGAGCCGCCCAGGGCAGATGATCGGCCAGCCGGTCGGCGCGGCTTCGATATTCGCGCAGGGCTAGCATGAAAGGTGGCCCTTCTGACGGAGATGGCGGGCGACCACGGGAGCGAAGTCGGGGTCGCGCCTGGCCGCGAACACGGCGAGCGTGTGCCCGAGCGCCCACAGGATGAGCCCGGCGATCCACTGCTGCAGGCCGAGACCCAGGGCGGCCGCGATCGTCCCATTGACGATCGCGATGGCGCGCGGCGCGCCGCCCAGGAGGATCGGCTCGGCGAGCGCGCGGTGGAGCGGCGCTTCGAAGCCCTCGATATGCTGGCCCGTCCCGGGGATGACGGCGCTCATCCGATCAGCGCCCCGCCGCCGAAGCTGAAGAAGGACAGGAAGAAGCTGGACGCCGCGAAGGCGATCGAGAGCCCGAAGACGATCTGGATCAGCCGCCGGAAGCCGCCGGCGGTCTCGCCGAAGGCAAGCGTCAGCCCGGTGACGATGATGATGATCACCGCGACGATCTTGGCGACCGGCCCCTGGACGGATTCCAAAACCTTCTGGAGCGGTTCCTCCCAGGGCATTCCGGAGCCCGCCGCCTGCGCGCTCGCCGCGACGGTCAGAGCGAGGCCAAGAGCGACGCCGACCCGGAGGATCGTCTGGCGATCAGGGATTCGCGTGGACTGCATGTCATTCTCCTTGGGTGAGGGGCTCAGGATCGAGGATTCGGTAGCGGCCGTCCGGATCGAGCCCGTCGACACGCACGATCGTCTCGACCCGGCGGCCGAGGCCGCGGCCGGCGATGAACACGATCATGTCGATCGCTTCGGCGATCAGCTGCCGCGGCACGCCGACGACGGCCTCCTGAATGAGCTGCTCGAGCCGGTAGAGCGCCGACACCGCATTGTTCGCATGGACGGTGGCGATCCCGCCCGGATGGCCCGTGTTCCAGGCCTTCAGCATGTCGAGCGCCTCGCGCCCGCGCACCTCCCCGACGATGATGCGGTCGGGACGAAGCCGCAGGGTAGAACGGACGAGGTCGGCCATGCTGACCGACCCTGCGCGGGTGCGAAGGGCGACCGTGTCGTCCGCAGCGCATTGCAACTCGCGCGTGTCCTCGATCAGGATCACGCGCTCGTCGAGATCGGCCATCTCCGCGAGCAGGGCGTTGGCGAGCGTCGTCTTGCCTGAGCTGGTGCCGCCGGCGACGAGGATGTTCGCCCGCTCGACCACGGCGAGCGACAGCAGCCGCGCCGCCTCGCCGGCCATGATTCCGTCGCTCACATAGTCGGAGAGGGTGTAGACCCGCGAAGCGGGCTTGCGGATCGAGAAGCAGGGCGCAAGCGCTACAGGCGGCAGCACGCCTTCGAACCGCTCGCCGGCGCCCTCGCCGTGCGGCGGCAGCTCGGCCGAGACGATCGGCGAATCGCCATGGACCTCGGTTCGTGCGTGGCTCGCGACCAGGCGGACGATTCGCTCGACCTGAGCGGGATCCATGCGGACGCCCGTGTCCGAGCGTCCTTCCCCGAGCCGGTCGAGCCGAAGCGCGCCATCGGGATTGACCATGATCTCGATGACGAGCGGATCGGCCAGCGCAGCCGCGATCTCGGGGCCCATCGCGGTGCGCAGCATGGCCCGGCGCCGATCGTGGGACGCGCCGGTCATGAGCCGACCGCGGATCCGGCCATTGGGCGCGCGCGCATCGCAGGCACCTCAGAAGCTCGGGAGCGGATCGCGATCCGCTCCCTCGTTCATGGCATGGGCGCCGACCACGACGCCGAGGCTGCGCGCCTGGGCCATCGCCCGCGCGTCGCCAGCCGGATCGACTTCGTCGTCGAGCCCAAGCGGATCGGCCCGTACCGGCTCGACCGCTTTCGCCAGCGCCTCCTCGGGGAGGCCAGGATGGCGCTGCTGCTGGATGCCGCCCTCGTCCGCGCCGGCGCCGTCGTCCGCTTGCGCCGCAAGCCGGCGATCGGGCGCTCGCGCGAAGCCGCCCCAGTCGTCCGCGCGGGCGCGCGGGCGGTCGGCATAGCCTGAGTCGAACAGGTTGGGCGGCGGCGCCAAACGCGCCTTGAAATTGCGGTCCTCATAATGGCGCAGCTTCTGCGCGCGCAACGGCGCCATCCCCGAGATCAGCACGAGCTCGTCGGTCGGCGGCAGCTGCATCACCTCGCCGGGGGTCAGCAACGGCCGGGCCGTCTCCTGGCGGCTAACCATGACATGAGCGAGCCAGGGCGCGAGCCGGTGGCCCGCATAATTGCGCATCGCGCGCTGCTCGGTCGCGGTGCCGAGCGCGTCCGAGATCCGCTTGGCGGTGCGCTCGTCATTGGTCGCGAAGGCAACGCGGACATGGCAATTGTCGAGGATCGAGTTGTGCTCGCCATAGGCCTTCTCGATCTGGTTCAGCGACTGGGCGATCAGGAAGGCACGCACGCCATAGCCGGCCATGAAGGCCAGAGCCGTCTCGAAGAAGTCGAGCCGCCCGAGCGCCGGAAACTCGTCCAACATCATCAGCAGCTGGTGCCGGCGCGCACCCGTGCCCTGCTCCTCGAGCCGCTCGGTGAGCCTGCGCCCGATCTGGTTCAGCACAAGACGAATGAGCGGCTTCGTTCGCGAAATATCGGAGGGCGGCACGACCAGATAAAGCGACACCGGCCGTCCCGCATCGACCAGGTCGGCGATCCGCCAGTCGCAGGCCGCGGTCACCGCCGCCACGGTCGGGTCTCGGTAGAGCCCGAGGAACGACATGGCGGTCGAAAGCACGCCCGAGCGCTCATTCTCGCTCTTGTTGAGCACTTCGCGGGCCGCCGAGGCGACGACGGGATGCACGATCGGCGCCTCAACCGTGCCAAGATGGTTGGTCGCCATCATCCGCCGCAGCGTGGCGACGAAAGTCCGCTGTGGATCCGAGAGGAAGCTCGCGACCCGCGCCAGCGTCTTCTCCTCCTCCGCGTACAAGACGTGTAGGATCGCCCCGACAAGCAGCGAGTGGGACGTCTTC
The DNA here is from genome assembly GCA_035630055.1 of Methyloceanibacter sp. Classification (GTDB taxonomy): domain Bacteria; phylum Pseudomonadota; class Alphaproteobacteria; order Rhizobiales; family Methyloligellaceae; genus Methyloceanibacter. The sequence goes on from DASQLK010000053.1 coordinate 10,123, forward strand.
TCCCAATGGTTGCGCCGCTCGAGCGCCCCCTCGGGATCGACAAGGATGTCGGCGATATTCTGGACGTCGCGCACCTCTTGCGCGCCGCGCCGGACCTCGAGCAAAGGATTGTAGCGCGCCGAACGGGCGTCGGTCGGATTGAAGAGGAGGCAATGCGAGAAGCGCGAGCGCCAGCCGGCGGTCAGCGTCCAGTTCTCGCCCTTGATGTCATGGATGACCGCCGAGCCGGTCCAGCCCAGCAGGGTCGGCACGACCAGGCCGACCCCTTTGCCGCTTCGGGTCGGCGCGAAGGCCATGACATGCTCCGGGCCGTCATGGCGCAAATACCGGCCATCGAGCTGGCCCAGAAAGACCCCAGCATCGCCGAACATGCCCGCGCGCTCGACTTCGCGAGTCGTCGCCCAGCGCGCGGAGCCGTAGGTGGTGACGTTGCGCGACTGGCGCGCGCGCCAGAGCGAGCCGAACACGGCTGCTCCGCAACCGACAAAACCGCTCGCGCCGGCGAGCGTCCCGGCCTTGTCGAACACGTCGGGGGCATAGGCCTCGTAGTGATACCACCAGGCGAAGAGCGACCAGGGCCGGTAGACCGGGAGCTCGCCGAGCTGGAACCAGGGCAGCCCGAGCTGCGGCTGGTAGGCGAGCATCGAGGCGGCCCATTGCGTCGCCACCCACAGCCCGAAGAGCACGATCGCGAACACGATCAGGATCTGGCCGATCAAGAGCTTGGTGGGGGTCATGCTGGCTCCGGGAACGAGGATTCGTCCTCAGACCCGGAAATCGCATCAATCGGCGCGAGTCATCAGCGCCTGTCCGGCGCACCGAAACTCGTTCCGACGAATCTCGAACCAGCGACGGAGGGCGCACTACGAATTGGAGTCCGTAGCAGGCCGAAAGCGGACCGACCTCTTTTGCGTAGAATCTGCAAACCCGGTCATCGCTGCATGGACGCCGTGAACGTCTGCCATGGTGGAAAGCGAACGATGACTTATCTCGTCGTACCGCGCACCTTTTATACCTCCGCCAGGACGCTGTAGAGTTCTTCGGCTTGCGCCGTTGTGTCCAGGCCCTAGGGTCAAGGCCAGCGGAAGGGATGCATTTGGCCGAGCAATATATCGATGGACGGTTCCGTCTTCGCCGCAAACTCATCTCCGGAGATGCGAAGCGCGGCATTCCCGACCTTTGGGAAGCACAAGACGCAGGTGACGTCTACTTCGTGAAGCTGTGGCGCCGCGGCGGCGACGATCTGAGCGATGTGAAGGCGCTGTGGAACCGCGAAGTGCGCGGCCTTATGCGGTTGCAGGGATATCCCGGTGCCGGGGAGCTCTTTGTCAGGCTTCAGCAGCTCGGTGTCGACGATCGCCAATATTTCGCGGTTCTGGATGGGGGCAGACGGCAGCTTCTCTCCACCATCCTCCAGCATCGGTCGCGCTATAGTTGGTTGCAGAACCTGGCCGAGTTCAGTCGGCGGCGATCATTGTGGGAAGGGCTTTTGAGGATCGCCGAAGGCGTCGCGGTTCTGCATGGCGAGGGTACTCTGCACCGCTCCCTTTCGGCCGACGCGGTATTCACGGCTCCGGAGGGCCAAGGTGATTTTCGGCTGAGCGGCTTCGAATGGTCATTGCGCGTCGCGAGCCGTGAAGGCGCTGCGCAAAGAACTGGTCGTTTGGACGCGTTGCGCGCGGGCGAGCTGGCTCGCGGCAGCGGCGAGTATTCGACCGCGAGTGACTGGTTCGATTTCGGAGTGCTCGCCGCGCAACTGTTCGGCGTAGACATCAAGCTGCACCGAAAACGCGAATCTCTTCGCTTAAGCGTCGATCGGCTCAATGCCCTGAATCGTGGAGAGCGCGAGTTCATCCTCCAGCTGCTTGCTGAAAGCGCGGAGGATCGCCTCTGTGACGACAAGACGGTTCTACAAACGATCCGCAACGTTATCAGCGAACTCAGCGTCTCAAGCGCGGCGAGCGGGCGTAGCCTTGTGCTCGCGGTTCGCATTGTCGAGGGCGGCAACCTAGCGCAGGCGGTCGAGGTCGCGTCCAAAGGCGAGGCCGGCCCCGACAGACCGCTCGCGCAACGCGCGTGGATCGAGCGGGATTTGAGGGGCGACGTGCGCGTGATCGCCCGTGCGGGCGCGCATCCGTATTACGTCCTGCGCGGCGAACAGCTTAGCTATAAGCTGAAGGAATGGATGGTCGGCGCGTCCGCCACATGGAGCATTGGCTATTGCGAGTCCGTCGAGAGTGTTCCCCGGAGTACGCCGAACGATCAGCATTTCAGCTTGGGCCAGCGTGCGCTCGACATCCAATTGTACCCGAAAGTACGAAATAGCCAGCAAACGATCCGGGATCGAGCGGCTCCGTGGGATCGGATATTTCCATTCCGCAAAGCTCGAGAAGCGTTGGCTCCCTATCTGCGAGACGTCCATGATTTCTTCCGAGTCACACAACAACTCGACACGGTGATCACCGTTGCTGGAATTTGCCCGGTCGAGATCCTCACGGTCCATCGCACCGAAAGCGAGACAGAGGTGGAGGTCACGCCGAGGGAGGACCCCGATCGCACGGATCTCGCGGCATTCCTCGGTATGGATTCTCCTGCCAGCCAAATCCGGGACTGGTTCAGGCTCGGCGCCGAGGTCGTGTCGGTCGAAGACGAGGACGACCCGCAACGCGACAGCTATTCGCTGCTGGAAAGACGCACCGTCAAATTCGATGCCAGCGCAGAGACGAGCTGGCGCTTTGCCGGCGCCCGGCCCTGCCCCGCCGGACCTTTGTACCGGTTCATTTGCCAAGGCAGCCCGCCGGTCACCGAAGGCGCGTTAAACTATCTGGCCAGAAATTTCGGGGGCACGATCGCGCAAATCCGGCGGCGCCAAAAGGCGATTGAGGAGATGCGCTCCCACGAGAGCCTTCTGCGATTGATCGACGATCCGTTGCGAGCGAGCCACAGCGACGAGGAGGTGCCGCCGACGGGTCGTGTGGCGCTTAAGCTGGACGATTCAAAACGCGACGCGCTCGATCGGCTTTGGCGGATGCAACCGTCGTTCGCGGTCCAGGGACCGCCCGGGACCGGCAAAACCACGCTGATCATGGCGTTCGCAGACAGGCTCCTGACCGCAGATCCGAGTGCTCAAGTGCTCATCACGGCCCACTCGCACCACACAGTCGATGACGTCCTTGGTAAGTTGGAGGAAATCTTCGCGAGCCTTCCCGAACAGGACCGTCCGATCATGTTGCGTCTCGGCGCACGGCAGGCCGATCCCCACGATCCTTCGGCCGTCACGCATCGCCAATTGGTGCGGCTCCAAAAAAGCGAGCTGGCCTCAAAGATGCCCGCCGCGCTTCGCCGTCGACTCGATGAGACGGTTAAGGCGAGCGCGGCCGGAAACGCCAACAACCAGCACCTGAGGACCATGCAGGTTCTTGTGCAGGACGCTGCAAACCTCACCTTCTCGACGTCGAACGCCGCTGACCTCGCCGAGCTCGCCGACCGAGGTCGTCGCTTCGATTGGTCGATCATTGAGGAGGCAGGTAAGGCGCATGGCTTCGACATGGCGATTGCGCTCCAGGAGAGCCACAGGCTCTTGCTGATCGGTGATCACTTTCAACTTCCACCGTTCAATGCGCTGCTGTTCAAACGGCTGCTCAGCGATCCGTTGCGGGTGCGCAACGCCCTGACAAAAGGCGCTCAATTCGCCCCGGGACTCGTCGATTCCGCGATCGTCGAGGACGAGGAGGACCGTACCCCGTTTGTCGAGAGATGTGAGCGGTGGCGCGGCATGGTCGACCTTTTTGCGATGATCTTTACGAAGAGCAGTGCAGCCGACGACCACAAGCCGGGGCCCGCTGCCACGCTAACAGACCAGCATCGCATGCATCCAACGATCGCCAACGTCGTCGGCCGAATCTTCTACCCTGACCCCAATAGTGTCGAGGGAACCCTCATCAACTCTCCCGAGGAAACGCGCGAGCGATTCGAGGCGCCGCCGCCCTTTACGTTGCGAACGGACTCCTGGCTGCCGGAACAGAGACTGGTGTGGGTCGATGTGCCGTGGCTCCAGAATAAGGCGTTCGCCGAGGGTGAGACGGATGGCCTGTTCGAATCGCGCGTGGAGGCAGAGGCTCTTCTGAAGGTGCTGGAGGAGCTTCGGCCGGCTCCGGACCGAGACTGCGAATTGCAAATCCTCAGCCCCTATAATGATCAACTCGACATGCTGCGCTCGATGATCCGCGGGGAATTGGCTGACAGGCTGGCGCATGTGGCGGCAGCACCTTTCGCGATCACAAAGAACAAAAGGATGGGCGCGACAGTCGATGAGTTCCAGGGCAGCGAAGCCGACATCGTCGTCGTCAGTCTGGTTCGCAACAATGCCCTCGTCCCCTGGAAGAGCGTTGGCTTCCTGCGCGAGGCCAACCGAATGAATGTCTTACTCAGTCGCGCTCGACATAAACTGATTATCGTGGGGAGTTGGGACTTTTTCGCATCCCGATGCGATGAGCACACGGGCGAGGACGTCGATTACGCCTATCTCCGCCGAATGATGCAAGTCCTGGCAACAGCCAAGACGGACGGCGCGCTTGCCCGGATCGGAGCGCCCGCATGAGTGTCGTCTTCGTTCCGGTCCTCCGCACGGCGGTGAGCTACTCGGTCAGCTTCGGCAGGCGCTGGAGCATCTTGGAGCATATGCTGCTGAAGGAACTATCGGTCGAGCGACGTACGGTGGCGCAGCTCGCTGTGGTCGCCAACCTGCCAGACAGGTTGATCGTCGAAGCACTGATCAACCTGCTCCGCGCCAATTGGATCGAAATGCGGGCGTCCCAAGACGGCGCGTTTTTCGCCGTGACCGCGGTCGGTAAGAAGCGGTCATCCGATACTGATCTACCTGCGCACGTCGAAATGGGTGAGAAATGGATGTCGCTATGCTTCGATCGCGTGACTGGCGCCTGGCTGCGCGCCGATGATCTCAAGATCGTCTACGCTCGGGACCTGCCTAACACGGCGCGGCGGCTGGAAGCGATATATTCGACCTACTCGTCTACCGACGCAGAACTTCGGGACCTTCTCTACCTCTCGCCGCTCGAGAGCCTTGAGCCGGACGAGCCACGGCTGCGGACGCCGTCGAGACCCTATGCCCGTTTCGAGACGCATCCTGAACATATTGATGGCCTTCCAAGTTATGCGCCCCTCAAGCTCAGACAGGCGATTCTAGAGGCAACTGGCGACGGCGCGAGGAAGGCAGACGAGGGGATCATCGGCAACAAGCGCGACGACGCGGCCGACTTTCGCGATACCATCACCGCCGATGATATGTTCGTTGGCGGCGAGGCGCAGCACGCGTTGCTGCAGCAATGCCTTGAAAGCGCCAAATCGACGGTCGTCATCCATTCCTGTTTCGTGAATCCCAAGACTCTGAAGCGGCTTCTCCCCGACCTTCAGGCTGCCGCCGCCCGCAAAGTTCGGGTGGAACTCCTCTGGGGGCTAGTGCGGGATCCCGAGATCGTTGGACAGCCACCGTCGATCTTGGAAGCGCAACGACTGCTGGGCGCGCTTCCCTCCGAGGTGCGTGGTTTCGTCACAATGTCCGACAGAACATCTGGGTCGCACGCAAAGCTCATCGTCTACGACGACGCCGAGAGCGGAGACTGGGTGAGTGTCATAAGCAGCTGCAACTTTCTTTCGACGAACTTCGATGCTCTCGACGTTTCCATCCGGACGCGCAGCCCGAATCTGGCGAAACGGCTCCTATCCTGGCTTACCACCACCCAGCAGCCCGCGGCCGGTGGATGGTCGCGCCAGGCAAGGCGGCTCAATACCGCGTGGGGCAATGCGACGCTGCGCTGCTTCCAAAGGCTCGAGACGGGAGAGCATGAATTGTCACTGCTCGTTGACGCCGATCACTATGCCTGCTTGCGTACGGCGCGCGACGAGTCTCAGGGGATGATCGTCGTGGCCTGCGACCTTTACGGCCTTGCCGCTGAAACATCCGTGCTCGTGCCCATGCAGGTGGCTGCGGAGAAAGGCGTCGCGGTTAGGCTATTGTATAGCCGTCCCAGCCGCATTCTGCGTGAGGAAGGACGATTGCCCGACGAGGCGAGCCTCTCGAAACGCGGCCTTGGGCTTAAGCGGGTCGACGAACTGCACGGCAAGTTCCTGCTCTGGGATGACAGGAGTCTGGCGGTCAGCAGCTTCAATTGGTTGTCAACGGCCGTGGACGGAACACGATCGCGCGGCGCCGAATTCGGGTTGCTGATTGAAGGAGACGGCCTCCGCTCGGCTCTCGTCGAGAAGCTCGAACAGGCTGTTGGCTTTGAGGAGGTGCTCGAGGCCGTGCGCGAAGCGCCCGCGATCAGCTGAAGCCTGATTCAGCGCCGCACTGGTCAGGAGCAGCCGATCTCCTTGAGATATTGCTCTGCGCCCTTGTTCATCTGGACCTCCATCCGATCTCGAAGCAATGGATAGATAAGGGGGAAAATCAGGGGATTGAGGGTACGACGAGCAAAAATGGCGTTCTGGAATTCTCTGGAGCGAATCAAGCACTCTTCCAGCCCGACCTGATCAGCCTTGACTTGATCCCAGAGAGTTTCCGCCTCGTCCTTGATGTTTTCGAGGCTCTGCGCCGCATCGAGCTGGCGATAATGCTCCCGAAATGCCCAGATCATCAGCGGCGTCGCAGGCGCGAGGATTGTGGCTGAGAACCCCAGCAAGCTCAGATCCGCCAGGAAGCCAGCGACGAGCAGGAGCATGAAGGTAGTCATCGCCAGCGCGAGGACCGCACGGCTCCAGCGCCGCCTCAAATTACTGTCGTACCAAAGATTTGTGCGCTGGCAGATCAGCCGGGCGAGATGCAGCGGCGCGGCGCCGACCGCGAGCGGATACCAGTCGAGGACTTTCTCGGGCCGCCCACGCCAAGATGCCGCAGCTTCGGCGATTGTTTCCGGGTCGATTTGCCTGCCCGCAACGAACCGCTTCCACGACATCTGCAGAACCTCGCAATCGAATTGCTCTGATATCCGCGCCGCGACGCGAAGGTGCTGACGCTGGGCCCGGTCGAGAGCCGCCAGATCGAGGACGGTCATGGCGAAGGCCGCCAACGCGACATAAGGGCGCGCCGCCTCGGTCAGCAGCCCCACGATCGCGAAGATCATGGGGAAGACGACCGTGCAAAACAATTGGGCGATCTGCAATCGGGTCGCGCGCGCATAGAGGTGCTCGCGCGCCTTCATCAGCTCCTGGCTCCCCGGAGCATTTTGCCTGCTCGGGATATCGTTCATCCTATCGCCCTCTCGACCCGGTCGCTCCGACAATAGCCGAGACGCGCCGTGCGGGCCAACATGAACGGATTTCGTGCCGAGAAAGGACTGGAATCGGCGCGTGGAAGCCGGCGAGCCAGTGCGGGGAGAATCTGCTGGCGATGTCTTCGTGCTTTCGTCCACCGAAAGGGACTGGCCGGGGGTGCTGTGCCCGGCTGCCGGTTGATGATGAAAGTTCCATTTACCAGGAATGATGTTGACCGCACCTTTGCCGAGTGGAAATAAGGCCGTCGCATGACCGAATGTCAGCTTCGGAAGCACGGTAAGGTATCTTGAAGGACAACTATGAACGCATAGCTCTCGCTTGAATGCCTTCTGGCAAAGGTGAGCACCTGACTTCTAAGCTTGGGGTCGCAGGTTCGAATCCTGCCGGGCGCGCCAGTTTTCCGCCATTTTTGTTACCTAAATCTGCGTCAGGTAACGCATAGGTAACAAGCAAGCGGGATATGGTGACATCTCGCGGCACCCCATTGGACGAGGCGCAAGCCTTGCGGCTTGTGGGCCGTTTCCGCCCTGACAGCTTTTGGGCGGAACGATGCCGAAGCCGTCGTCCGAGGTCAGATGATCTCGTTTACACCGAAAGCGTCTGATGTTGGGCCGGCTGGCGACAGTCCGCACGCAACTTCCAGAGATCGCCGCGTGGCCACGATACCAAACGGGACATCTGACTGAGTATCCGTAGGATCCGTCGTCGTCGAAGTAGTTTCCGCCTAGCCTCGCATCCCAGCAGCCTCCAATGTACAGCAGGCCGCCCCGGCGCGTCGCCTGGCGGACAAATTTGATGGAATGACGAGCGCGACAGTGACCGATTTGGGTGATGGTTCGGGTGCTGGCTCCGCCTCCTTGGCGGGGTACGAGTATCAAATCGATGTGTCAGTCTGGCTTGCCCTGGATCTCGTGCTCGTCTCCCAGCAAACGGATGAGTTCGAGCTAGAGCCCGCCTCCCAAGAGGATTTGGAGGCGGAGCTGACGGACACGCAGCCTGGTCGGCTTGTGAGCCGTGTGCCGATGAAGAACTACACCCTCATCGTACAAGCCAAGCGGCGGGGCGGAGATGCGTGGACCCCCTCCACATTGCGCAGCCTGCTCGACCATGGCAGCGACACGCGTAAGTCGGCTGCCGAGCGGCTTAAAAGCGCTAGTGCCCGCTATCTCCTCGTCACCAGTGCCGGACTGAACGGCGATGCAAAGAAGCTCGGCCGTCGCCGCGCTGGTTCCTGGCCAAAGGCCACCGCGATGCCAAAGGTCATCGCCAAGGGCTTCAAGCATAGCCTTTCCGGTCGCGTGGCGGTTATCGCCAACGAGGACGATGAGCGACTTCGCGGTGACATCGATCGGCTGTTAATCGAGGGCTGTCGCGTTCCCGCGTCTCGGCTCAATGAGTGTCGCGTCAAACTTCGCGAAGATGCCCGCGCACGCATTGCTGGCGCAGGCGGACGACGTTGGCGACGTGCCGAGATCGAGGAGGTGATCCGTTTACACGGTGGTTATCTCGCAAGTGCCCCCGAACTCGAGCACTATGTCCATCCGACAAATTGGGCGGACTTGCGTTCGGCGATGCGCGAGCGGTCGGCGGCGATCATTGTGGGCACCTCGGGGACGGGCAAGACGCTCGCGACAAAGATGCTGTACGACGAACTTCGCAATGAAATCCCTGGTTTAACTCGTAAGCCCGTTCTGCTCGGTCCATCTGAGCTGCAGAACGACAACACGGTGCGGCCGGTACTCTACGACATCGAGGACCCATGGGGTCGATTCGACTTCGATCCTGAGAGCCGGCCGTGGAACGACCTGCTGAGCGAGGTATTGGCGGCAGCGCGACCCGATGCGTTGGTGATTGCAACATCGCGACACGATGTGGCGCTGGAGTCGGGCGCGCTCGGCTCGGTCAAACCTTGGGTCGTCCGTCTGGAAGCGGAGAATTATGGGCCCGCCGAGCGCCGACGGCTTTACCGTACGCGCATCGATGGGCTGCCTCGCGACGTCCAGCCATTAGCGCGGAGCGCTGAGCGAACGGTTCTCGACGCACTTGCAACACCGCTCGAGATACAGAAATTCTTCGACGCGATGCGCGTGCAGGGCCGGGCGGGCCTCGGCAACGCTACGAAATTCATCAAAGACGCGATAGCCGGAGCGCATCAGAATTCGATCGAGCGGACGGTTATCGAGCAGATCGAGGAGCGGGGCGATGCTGCGTCAGCTGCGGTCCTGTACGGACTGCTTGCGGCCGGTGGCAAGGTGATCCGTTCGGTGCTGCGCGACATCGAAGACGGCTTGGCCGACCGCAATATCGACCTGGGTCGCGGGGTCTCGCCCTTGGTCGACTTCTTCGTCGCCGCCCGCAACCTGCGCCAGGGCGAGGGCGGTATCGTGACCTATTATCATCCTCGCGTCGAGGCGGGCATCACCCGCACCTTGGAGAAATCGCAGCACCGGCAGATCGTGCGCCGGACGCTACGCGCGCTTCTGGATCTGCTGGTATCCGAGGACGGCCCAGGGGCCGAATGGGGAAGGGGCGCGGCAGCCCGTACCCTTGCGGTTGTTCGCGACAAATATGGGGTCAACCCAAGTGGCGTCGCCGCCGACAGCATCGATGGGTGGGTGGATACATTACTCGCCTCGGGCGGCACGGATTTCGGGGCCGATTTGCGTATCGCTGCCGAAGCGGGCTCCGCCAATTGCAACGGCGCGGAGCTCGCTCGCTTCCTCCGCCATCGCCCCGACCAGACATTTGGCGGGTTCGACTGCTGGGGTCGACTGGCGCATTCCGAAGAATGGTACCGCGCGCGGTTCGAAAATCCCGCGACCAAGCCGATCCTCGAACGATTCGTCCGAGATGTGCTCCCGCGCGACCGGACCTCCTATCCAAAGCGACTGGGCGAGGAGCTTGCCAGGCTTGCTGACGGGCTGACCGACGCGTTTCTCGCCGCCGCCGCGACCGCCGTGCATTTCGGCTATATCTCGACGGACGATGCGATCGCGCATGGCGCACTTGCTGATTTGGCGGGCTTCGAGTCAATCGTCGATACCGCTGCGGGGGTACTGACGCCTTCCGCCAGCGATCTCGCCGAGGTGGAGGAAACGCGGCTGGATATCGTGAACGATGTCTACAGCGACGATTATGCACAGCATTTGTCCGAGAATGACGACGGCTACACCGCAAGCGAATTCTTGAAGGCCTATGTCGATCGCGTTCGCGTCGAACCGGGCTGGCAACTGGTCCCGCAGCACCGACATGCGGATCAACTGCGGCCTTACTGGCTTCGAGCGCTGGCCGATCGGAATTCGGACGAGACGCGGGACTCCGGCGAGATCGCTGGCGCGTTCCAGGCCGCATATGGGACCGAGGAGGAAGATGATCTTTGGGCAACGGTGGCGCGCAACTGGGCCGAGCGCTACCGGGTGCCCCTGGAAAATCGCGTCGTCGAAGGCTCGCCGCACAAGGATGTCGCGCAGGCCGCCCTGGCTTGTCTGGTCGAGTGCGCAGTCGATCGTCTGCCGTCCATCATGGCCAGGCTGATCGAGCAAAAGGACCATAGTCGATTGATATCGATCGCGCGTGACTTGGCGGCGCTTCGCCGGAGCCGGTCATCCAGCGGGTCTGACGTTCGTGAGGCGGCGGAATCAGCTACCGCCCAACTGCCGAAGCCTTTCGATAGTCTCGCGAACGCGCAACTTGCCTTGCTCGCCCGCAAGAAGCCAAGACTTGGCAAGAAGGCGGTGGAGACACTGGTTTCGATCGCCCCTTCGCCCGAAATCTGCGCGTTCCGGCTTGCGCTTGACGAACACATACCTCTGCCCATCGAAGACGATGCGCGTTGGGCCATTGGTTCCAGCGACGATCCTGCGGTTGCGCTCGACGGTGTCGAAGCCGCTATCCGGCATGGTATGTCCAACGAGATCAAAGCTGCACTCGGACACAAGTTCGCCCATGTCGTCGCGAAGGCGCTCACCGCTATCGCAGGCCCAATGCCGGCACCATTACCCGATCGGTTGCTCACGCTCGCGGCACATCGCGCCAGTCCGGTACGGCGCGCGCTGGCGGCGTTGCTGAAGCAGAAGCCGCATGCGGGGCATCGGGCGACATTGCTTATCCTGGCCGGCGACCAATGGTCGCGCCATTCTCAGAACTATGGCGCGGATAGTGACGACTACCCGATCGCTCACGAGGCCATCGCCGCGCTCAGGGACGTGGCGCCGCTGGACGCTGAACAGGATGACTCCCTGTTCGCCATCGCCATCGCCACGTCCGATCCCGATGTGAGGTGGGCGATCTTCGCGCTTCTCGCAGAGTCTGGAGGCGCGGCGTCCCGCGAGCGCCTGTTCACGCTCGCCATCGAGCCGGGCACGGCGCGGGTCCGCTCGTCGGCGGCACGCGCGCTTCTGCCTCAAGGCGCTGACCTCGACAGCACACTGATCAATCGTATCACGCCCGACCTGTTCCTGACCCGTTACGAGCCGGTAGCCGGCGTACTTGCGGGGTTGCTTGGCTGGCGCGGCACCACGGAGGCAATCCGCGCTGCTGCCGAGGTCCTTGCCGCAAGCCGCAAGCGACGAGGCTTGGTCCTGCTGATCGCTTGGTTGCTGGCCGAGAGGGATCGTCCTTTGGCCGAACAGCTTGTCACCATGCTACCCGCGGGCCACCCGGCCGGGCTCTGGGCGCTTGGCAACGATATCGGCGAAGTCAGCGATGCGACAATATCAGATCTCGGCGATCCGGCGGTCTGTGCCGAATTGCTCCGATATATGCGCATGCCCGGCGACTGAGCCAGCAGCGAGGCCGCTATCGATCGACTCGGACGCGCATCCGGCGTGCACGTTCCTTAAGCGCGTCCTCGCCGCCTTCGAGGATATCGCATACGCCCTTTCGAACCGTGCGGGTGGGTGCCAAATTGTGGCATCTAACCCCTTGTTCCGTCTACAAAGTTTGAAGCTGAAAAGGGTCCCGCACCCACATTTGTCCCCACGGATTGCCGCGGACTAAGTGACTGCTCGTGCAACATCCTGGCGAGGTTGCCCCGGTTGCTCTGCGGAGCGGACTCAAAACGGCTCATTGTTGTCGTCCTCGTAATCCGCATATTGGTCGTCCTCCGGACGATAATATTCCGCAACCTCGTAGGTGTGGGTGCTGGTAAATCGATCACCAAGGTCCACAACCTGCAACCGCGAGAGGCCTGTGATCTTTAGTCCGCAGGCGATGCACTCGAACCAATGCGGGAGGTGCTCCTGACGTTCAATGATCACATCGTCTTCAAGAGTCTGCTGTGCCCCGCCGATCGGCTCGCCATTAACTAAAGCGGGATTGCCGCATGCGGGACAAGTGACCCGGTGGCCCGCGCTCCGTACGGCCCAAACATTAGCGTGGGACGCTCGATCCGCCCGCTCGGCGTCGTCCAGCTGCACCCATTTTCCCGCAAAGGTTTCGACATCCCCAAGCACCGCCTTTGCCGCCTCGTCGGCCGCAGCCTCGATTTCCTTATCTGCGATCGCGGCTGCGTCCTTCCCTATCAAGTCCTCAAGACCATAGCCCATCGAGGCGACCAGCACCCGGCAAGATCGGAAATACTGTCCGTGCCAGCGGGAGCCATGAACACCGTCATAGGGAAGCTCGCCAGAATGCAGCTCCGCATTCCGCCGGCCCACATGCGTGGCGCAGAAGGCCTCGAGTTCCGTGTCGAAATCGGGAATGAGGTGCCGGAGGCGCCGCAGCACAACGGTCGTATTGACCGATTTCGGGGAAAACTTAGCTTCCATCGGAGGGAAGCCGAGCGCGTTCAAGAGATTGTTGTGGCCGATTGCGTCGGCGAGAAGCACGGGCGCTATGTTAGCCAGCGCCGCTCGCGCGAGAAGTTCGAGGCACAGCCCTGACCACAGCGCATGGTCCCAGCTGTCGGTAGCCGATGCGTTCATTTTTTCAGCGTACCTAATGGCCTTGCTGTAGAGCGCCTCCGCCATCCAGGCTTCTGAGAGCGGCTCGGGCTTGATCACCTGCTTCAATGAAGACCCCCCAGATAGACGCGCGCAATCCGGCGACCATGGCTGGACGGCGGGACCGCCGTGCGTCCGTGCAGCATACGCCAATTGTCGATCACTACGAGGTCTCCGAGCCGGCCGAGCCGCACCTCTGTAACAGGTTGTCGCTTGAGCGCATTGGAAACGGCCAACACGGCCTCTTCGCCAGCGTCACTGGCTGGCCGAATGAATTCGATGTCCCAGCGAAATAGGTGAAGCGCCGGATCAAGGAGGCGCAGTAACGGACGAGTGCCGTTGCGGAGCCGCCTAGGCTGGACCAGGGCTCGGGAAAGTAATGAAGCACCGACTGACGCAATGATGTCGGCGCTGTCGGCAAGTATTGTTCCAACGCCGTCGTCCGGAGCGCTACAGCGAAGCATGAAATAGCGCGGTGGCCGGCGATGATGAGCGAGGTCGGTATGCAGCGGAAAAGTGCCAAGGCCATATATGCCGCTGTAGCTGGTTGGAGGGCAGTGCTCCTTCGGTGCCGGGGTCAAGAAGTGCACGGGGCAGCCTGATCCAAGCGCAATCGGCACCCCCACTTGAAGTGCCAGCGCGTCGTTTGCGAGGCGTGGGCTATATGCAGCCCGAAAGGCAAAGCCGCGGACGTGTACCTCGTCCCGAATTGATTGCATGCGACTGCTGATATGGAATACCTTCAATGCTGAGGTGATGCGCCCTTCCAGAATACGGTCAAGGGAGAGCTTCGAACTTGCGCCGAAAGCCTTGGACCATCTCCCTCAAAGCAGCGGGCTGCAGGACCTCCACCGACTGTCCCCACGTATAGAGATGCCAGCACATCTCCAGGTGGCCGGATGCTTGGAAGCGCACCAGCAGACTTCCGTCTGGCTCGTCTTCCAGAGTTTGAGTCGGGTGGAATATGAACCGCCGAGCGTGCGGCGCCGCCTCGGGTGAGAACCGCCACACGACCATGCCGTGCTCCCTAGAGCTCTCAAATGACCCGAAGCCCTTTTCCGCGTGTCGGCGAATGCTGAATCCAGGATCAAGCTCAAAGCTGTCCTCAAGGACCTCCGCCGAGTAGATCTCCTCCACGCGATAGTGCTGGAGGGTAGCGGTAGGCTGCTTCGCAGTGTCTCGCGCGACGAGGTAACGACGCACTCCCAGAAGTAGGCCATGGGGCGCGATCACGCGTTCGCTGGGCTTGTCCTGCTTGCGTCGGCGGTATGAAATTTTCAGGAGGAAGGGCCCCTTCAGCGCCTCGGAGATGGCTGCGTCCACGTCCGTGTTCGCCGCCGGCCGCGGTCCCGGACGGGCTGCATGGCCGAGCGCCTCCAGAAGGACTTCCTCGTCCACAGCGAGCCGAGTCCCGGCCTCGGGCGGGATCAAGGCCCGCACCTTTCGCTCAAGCTGTCTGACCCTCGCGGCCTCGCTGGTCATGCCGGACACCTGCAGCTCATTGATCGCGGTCGTAAGTGCGGCGAGCTCTTCCGCGGAAGGGCTAAGCAGTTGTGCCACCGCACGAGCGGGTATTCGCCAGCGCCGCTTCCTGTCGTCACCGTCTTCCGTCTCCGTCTGCGGAAACGCGTCTTGGAGGGCATCCATCATGCGCTGTGCCGTGCGATGGACGCAGTCGAACTCCTCGACAACTTCCTCAAGTGACACGCCGCTCCGCCGCGTCGCCATCATCGCCAGCCTGAGGAGTTGTTGTGCCTTCGCGAATGACACTCGATTTCTCCATGACAGCTTTTGTCGTCCTGATCTGCTATAGCGGAGGAAAGGGGATTGTGCATGCGGATGATCGACGGCGGTCTGAGGCTATCCGCCTCGGACCTGATGCGGTTCAAGGGATGCCGTCATGCGACGACTCTGGATTTGCGCCTGATCGAGGTCGGCGACATCGAACCGGGGGAAGACGGGGCCGAGGCCGAACTGCTTCAGCGCCAAGGTGACGAGCACGAGCTCGCGTTCCTCCAACGCTTGAAATCCGAAGGGCGCAGTGTCGTTGAGATTCCGAAGGACGGCGTCCCGTTGGAAGAGTCCGTGCGCCTCACGGTGGAAGCGATGGCTGCAGGCCCCGACGTGATCTTCCAGGGAGCTTTGCTGGACGGCCGCTGGGGCGGCTATTCCGATTTTCTGGAGCGGGTCGAGCGTCCGTCGGCACTGGGTTCCTGGTCGTATGAGGTGGTCGACACGAAGCTGAAGCGCTCTCCCGATCCCAAGCATGTGCTTCAGCTGGCGCTCTACTCCGATCTGCTTGCCGGTATTCAGGGCATCCCTCCTGAATTCGCGCACCTAGAGCTTGGCGACGGCAGCCGATTCTCGATCCGCCTGCGCGACGTCGCGGCCTATTGCCGGCATGCGCGGGCACGCTTCGAGGGGTTCCTCGCCGACCGTCCGCCGACTTCGGCCGAACCGGTCTCGGGTTGCGCCCTCTGCCGCTGGCGGGTGCGCTGCAGAGCGGAATGGGAAGCCGCCGACAGCCTGACCCTGATCGCCGGGATCAGCCGCAGCCAGCGCGACAAGGTCGAAGCCGCGGGGATCACGACCATGACCGCGCTCGGCGCCCATGTTGGCCGCGTTCCGCGGCTGGCCGCCGAGACCCAGGCGCGCCTGCAGACTCAGGCGCGGTTGCAATCGGCCCGACGTACGGGCGGCGATCCGAGCTTCGAGCTTCGCGCAGGCGAGCCAGGTCGAGGGTTCGATCTGCTTCCCGAACCCGACGAGGGTGACGTCTTCTACGACATCGAGGGCGATCCCTATTATCCCGGCGGCCTCGAATATCTGCACGGCCTCTGGTTTCGTCGGAATGGCACTTGGCGTTTCGAGCCGGTTTGGGCGCATGACCGGGATGCCGAAGGGCAAGCGGTGGAACGGCTTATCGCATTTCTTTCGGGGCGGATGCACGCCTATCCGAAGGCCCATATCTATCACTACGCCAATTACGAGATCGCGGCCTTGCGCCGGCTGACGGCCGCGCACGCGATCAGCGAGCTGGCGATGGATCAGTTGCTTCGCGAACAAAGGTTCGTCGACCTGTTCAAGGTCGTGTCGGGCGGGCTGATTGCGTCGGAGTCCGGCTACTCGATCAAGGACCTTGAAGTCTTCTACATGCCCAAGCGCGAAGGCGCGGTCGCCACGGCGGGCGCGAGCGTCGTCTTTTACGAGAAGTGGCGCGAGACCGGTGATAATACTCTGCTCGCTCAGATCGAAGACTATAATCGCACCGACTGCGCCTCGACGCAGCTGCTTCGGGACTGGCTCGTCGCGGCGGCTCGGCCGGATCATCTGTCCTGGCCGCAGCTCGGGCAGGATCATCGCTCCACCGGACCGGCGCGGCTCACCGAAGAAGAAACCGAAATGGCCGCCCGCCGTGACCAATTCGCGCCGGCGCGCGCGCGGCTAGGCGACGAGGTTGGCGACCTCCTTTTCCAGCTCAACTATTTCCACGCCCGCGAGGAAAAGCCCTATTATTGGGGCATTTTCGACCGGCTCGCGCAGGAGAGCGACGCGCTTTACGACGATCTGGAATGCATCGCCGGGCTGGAGGCGACCGGGCCCGCCGTGCCCGACAAGCAGTCGACCGAGCGCAGCTACAGCTTTCCGCCACAGGAAACTAAGATGCGCGCCGGCAAGATGCGTCCCTGCATCAAGCCGGCGAGCAAGCCTGAGTCCGTCGCCTTGGTCGCACTCGACACCGAGGCATGCACCCTGACCTTACGGCGGGGCAAGAAATCCGGCGAGCTTCCCGACCGGCTCGACCTCTTGCCTGCGCAGCCGCTGAAGACCGACAAGATCCGCGAGGCCATTGGGGCGGCGTCTGACGGCATCATCGCGGACAACGGCGCGCACCAGGCGGTCGAGAACCTCCTGACCCGGAAGCCGCCGCAATTTATCGATGGGCCGCGTCCGCAAGGCATCGTCGATCCCGACGCCGATCTCGTGCTCGAGACCAGCCGCGCGATCGAGGCCATGGACCGGACGGTGCTGCCGATCCAGGGGCCGCCCGGAACCGGCAAAACCTATGTCAGCGCCTGGTCAATCATGGACCTGGTACGCGCCGGCAAACGGGTGGCGGTAGCCTCCCACAGCCACAAGGCGATCGAAAATCTGCTGAAGGCGACGGCCGAGCGCGCGGACGAGCTCGGCGAGCGGCCTTCGATCGTTCACAAGGGCGGCGAAGAGGGGGGTGACGGCGCCGGCCCTCACCCGCTGATCAAGATCGTCGGCGACAATGATGCGCCCGAGATCGGCACTGCCGATATCGTCGGCGGCACCGCCTTCCTGTTCGCGCGGATCTGCGAGCCGACCTTCGACTATCTCTTTGTCGATGAAGCCGGCCAGGTGTCGCTTGCCAACCTAGTGGCGATGTCCCGCGTAGCCCGAAATATCGTTCTCGTCGGAGACCCGATGCAGTTGTCCCAGCCGACCCAGGCCGTTCATCCCGGACGCAGCGGCGAATCGGCGCTCGAATATCTGGTCGGTGACCATCGCGTCGTCCCGGCTGACTGCGGCATCTTCATGCCGGTCAGCCGCCGCATGCATTGCGATGTCTGCTCGTTCATTTCGGCCGCCGTCTATGAGGGCCAGCTGACCAATGACGAGCATGCGGCAGCGCAGATCCTCGATCTACCGGACGGCCGATCCGCGCTGGGCGCCAGGCTGCGCGCGACGCCGCACAGCGGCCGCTCCCAGATCTGCCCGGAGGAGGTCGCCGCGATTGGCGCGGCGATCGACGCTCTGCAGGGCGCGACCTACCGCGACCGCAAGGGCGAGGTACGATTGATTGAGCGCGACGACATTCTCGTCGTGGCGCCTTACAATGCACAGGTGAACGCGTTGCGCGCCGCCTTGCCCGGCGTGCGGGTCGGCACCGTCGACAAGTTCCAGGGGCAGGAGGCCCCGATCTGCCTCGTCTCGATGACGACCTCCAGCGCCGAGGAGATGCCGCGGGACATGGACTTCCTGTTCTCCCTCAACCGGATCAACGTCGCAGTGTCGCGCGCGCAGGCGGCTGCCCTGGTCTTCGCAAGCCCGCTTCTCCTCGAAGTGCCCTGCCGCACGATCGGGGACATGGCGCTGGTGAATACCCTCTGCTTGCTGCGCGAACACGGGGGTGACAGCTTCTGACGCCCACGTGTGCGAATCTCATCTCATCGGAGGAAGGAGATTCGCGAATGACCTGCTGGGACATCGGATTGCGGCACATCGTCGACGTCGACGGGCAGCTGTTGGCTATCGACGCGGAAGTGATCGACACCACGTCTCTGCTCGCGAGAGCCAATCGGCCTGCTGATCGCCGGCTCTGGCTGATTCGCGCAGGGGAGCGCTTCGCACTTCAGCCGAAGCAGCTCATCCGGCTCTCGCAGGACGAGGTCCTGTTTTTCGAATCGTCCGAACCGCTGGAACGGCCAGCTGTTCAGCGGCTCGCCGCATGACCTGCGGACGGATCGACACATTCGGCGCCGACCCACCACTCATCTGAAAAATGCAGGAGGCAGCATTGGCTGAAGTCAAGAAGAAGACGGTCACCATCGTCGTCGAAGGAACCGAGCACGAATGGCCAAAGGACGAGATCGGCTACGCCGAAGTGGTGACTCTGGAGGTGCCAGACTACGCCCAGCATCCGGAGATCACCTACTCGGTGCGCTACAAGCGTGGCCACGGCAACAAGCCGGAAGGCACGCTCGCCCCGGGCGCCACGGTCAAGGTCAAGGACGGAATGGTTTTCAATGTTTCAGAAACTGGTCAGTCATAATCCCGACCTGGCCGGGCTTGTCGAGCGCGGCTTTGCGGTCGCGTTCGACAGCAAATGCCTAATCGTTCGCGACATCCCCTATCTCGACCAGCGCGGCGGCCTGCATTGGGGGGCCATTGTCGCCAAGCTGGTGTTCCTGGACGAGGAGCATGTTGCGCAGGATGATCACCAGGTCTTTTTCGCCGGCGCGCATCCACACCAGATCGACGGGACCCCGATCCGCAACCTCGCCGGCGGTCCGGCGACGATCCAGCTGAGCGCGGCTAGCAGCGACGTGGTCGTTCAGCGCTCCTTCTCGAACAAGCCCTTGCCGGCCGGCAAGTTCGACAATTTCTCGGACAAGATCGACAGCTACGTCTCAATTATCTCAGGCCCCGCGATCGAGCGCCATGGCGTCTCGCCACTCACCTACAGGGTGAGCGAGAGGTTCGAGCCCGATCCTATCTTCAAGTTCCAGGACACGCTCACTTCACGGGCGCAGATCGGCGACCTCAACTCCGCCTTCGCCGAAGAGACCGTGGCGGTCATCGGCCTCGGCGGGACCGGCGCGTATCTCCTGGATCTGCTGGTGAAGACTCCCGTGCCGCGAATTCGGGCCTTCGACGGCGACACCTATCACGTCCACACCGCATTCCGATCACCAGGGCGGCTCGCCGCCGAGGAACTGAACACGCCTAAGGCGACCGTCTACGGAAACCGCTACGAGAATTTTCGTCATGGGCTGCACGTGGAAGCGACCTACATCGACGAAACGACCGCCGACCGGCTCGCCGGCGTCACATTCGCGTTCGTGTGCGTGGACAAGGGGTCATCGCGCGGCGCGATCTTCGATGCGCTGATCTCAAAAGGTATCCCCTTCATCGACGTCGGCATGGGCCTGAACCGAAAGCACGGACCGATCGGTGGAATGGTGCGCGCGACCTACTATCCGGTAGAGGATGCCGCGGCGATGCGTGACCGGCAACTTGCGGATCTGTCCGACGCCGCCGACGACATCTACCGCGCCAATATCCAGATTGGCGAGCTCAATGCGCTGAATGCCTGCCTGGCCCTGATCCGGTACAAACAGGTGCGCGGGTTCTACCGCGACGAGGAGGGATACCGACACATGCTGTTCGGGATTGCAGACCTCCACTTGGTGGGCGAGGCCCGCTTCGATGAGGTTTAGGCTGGAGCGCGTCGGCACGATGCCCGTCCGACTCGACCCGGGCGTCCTGTACGTTTCGGAGGAGTTCGAGACCGCGGCTCACCTGTGCGCATGTGGCTGCCTGTCTAAAGTGCGCACGCCACTCGGGCCGGCGGAATGGAGGTTCACCGACGATTCGCCAGGGCCGTCGCTCTACCCTTCGATCGGCAACTGGCAGCGGCCCTGCAAGGCGCATTATTGGATCGAGAAAGGCCGCGTCGAATGGTCCGCGCAGTGGTCGAAGGAGCAGATTATCGCAGGGCGGGCGATCGAGCAGCTTCGTCGCGACCGCTACTATGGCAAGCGCTATCCCGACGGTTTGTTGACACGACTTTGGCGCTGGCTGCAGTCGTTGGGGGACCCTAAAGCCTAAGCCCAGCACGGCGACATCGAAAGCTGCGTAGGGCCATCACGCTCCGGGACTTCAATTTGAGGTCAGCGGGTTAGGGTTGTGACGCCAAGCCGAGCGCATCCCTTGCTCCGCCGCTTGGCGGCTGCTCCCGCTCCTAGCGGCCAGAGGGTCAATGTACGCTTCCGCGGAAGCCGCGCGCGGCCCCTTCTGCGCACTCATCCTCAATCCTACGCATGAGTCCTCATGAGTCTATAAAAGTGCAAACTTGTGTTGACTTGGGATTCACGTTGTGTTCCTATCGGGGTGGGAGCCTGATGCAATGACCGTGCGGATGACCGTCCTGCTCGACGAAGACGTGGACGCCCGGTTCACAGCCTTTTGCGAGGACCGAGGGTTCAAGAAATCCACGTTAGCCGCTCGGCTTATCCGAGATCATCTCGACCGCGAGTGCGGTGCGCCCGGGCGAAAGCGGCGCACCCCTCCGGGCACGAAAAGGGGAGCGTAGAAATGATACCGAGCCTCGAGGGAAATGGTGCCCGCAAAATCGTTCAAGTGATCGATCTCTTCTCCGGATGCGGTGGCATGTCCCACGGCTTCCTGTCTGCGAGCACCGAGCAAGTTGAGTACCGCGTTCTCGGCGGCTTAGACATAGATCGGCATGCCGCGGCGACGTACCGACGAATGATCGAGCGCCCGTGCTTGGAGCTCGATATATGCGAGCTTGCCGATGCAGAAGTGTTGCGCCCAGCGCTCGCGACCTGGGGATACAATGACCAGTTGCCCTTGATCCTTATTGGCTGCGCTCCCTGCCAAGGCTTCAGTTCCCACAGGAAGAAGGACCGGCGCACCGACGAGCGAAACAAACTTCTGTCTGCTTTTGCGCGTGTCGTAGAAGTTTTGAACCCGGACCTCGTCCTCATGGAGAACGTGCCAGAGATGCTGTATCGCGAGCACTGGCACCATTTTGCAGCGTTCCGATCGTCTCTTCAGGGCCTCGGCTTTAAAGTTCGCGCCCGAGTCGAGAATCTGGCGTCGTTCGGGGTGCCCCAGGAACGCTATCGGGCGTTGGTCATGGCCTCGGGTTTTGCAGCGCGGGTGAAGATGCCCCTCCCTTTGCTGACGCCGAGTCGATTTCGTACGGTTCGCGACGCGATTGGCCACCTCCCCCCCCTAAAGGCGGGGCAACATGACGTGAACGATCCTATGCATATCACGTCGCGGCACCGCGCCGAGACCCTGAATATCCTGAGACACATTCCGAAGGACGGCGGCAGTCGTCGCTCACTGCCGCCGGGTCTCGGACCGGACTGTCACCGGCGTGTAGACGGATTTCGGGATGTCTACGGGCGCCTTTGGTGGGATCGTCCTGCGGTTGCAATAACCGCCCGCTGCAGAACGCCTTCCTGCGGCCGATTTGTCCACCCCATGCAGGATCGGGGGTTGAGTGTGCGAGAGGCCGGGTTATTGCAAGGCTTCCCCAACGATTTCATGTTTGAGGGCCCATTTGACGACAAATTCAAGCAGATCGGAAACGCAGTTGCTCCGATGTTCTCCCGCGCACTTGCTGAACACATCAGCTGCGTCTGGGACGGTTGTGGCACTGGTGCGAGTGAAGCCGACGACATCATCGAGCCGATTACCAAATCAATCTCATCTTCCCTCGCCGCAATGAAACGGCGACTGCGCACGGAATCTGAACCGATTGCAGCGATAGCCGCATGACAACGAGGAAGCTTGTCGATCTGTTCTGTGGAGCCGGCGGAATGTCGCTGGGATTCCGCGCGGCTGGGTTCGAGCCGAGCTTTGCCATCGATTTCGACCCGTATGCCTGCGCCACATACCGCGCCAACTTCGGCAACCATGTGCAAAACCTAGACCTCGCGACGGCCGATCCGCACAAAGTCGCAAGCATGATCGTCGCGGAGGCGGGGCCGGTGGACGTCGTGGCGGGCGGCCCGCCTTGCCAAGGCTATTCTATCCAGCGGCGCGGCGAGCGGTCTGATGTGCGAAACGACCTGACGCTTCAGTTCGCGGCCATTGCCGCAGCGGTGCGGCCGAAGGCGATCGTAATGGAGAATGTGCCGACGATCCTTGGGAAGCGCGGAGCTAGCCACATGGCGGACTTGGAGTCGGTTCTCAGCGGTGCTGGATATCGGATCGTGAAGGGCGTCCTGGACGCCGCGTGGTACGGCGTGCCCCAGTTTCGAAGACGCGCTGTCGTCATAGGGGTACGAGCCGACATCGATCGCGAATTCAGCTTCCCGTCGCCCACTCATGGTCAAAACCGGTTTAGGACGGTACGAGAGGCTATTGGCGACTTGCCGCCGCCGCCGTCCGATGGATCCGAACACCCCGACTACCCCAATCACCGACTGGTGCTAGTCTCGGCGGCCAACCTGGAGCGGATCCGCCATGTGCCCGAGGGTGGCGGCAGACTCGATGTGCCGGAGCATCTACAGCTTCCTTGTCACCGAAACTCGAACGGCCACCGGCACCTCGACGTCTTCGGACGCCTCTGGTGGGATCGGCCGTCCGGAACGATCACGGCGATGTTCGATAATTTCACTCGCGGTCGATTTGCTCACCCGAGCCAGAATAGGAACATCACGGGTCGGGAAGGCGCCAGGCTCCAATCCTTCCCCGATGATTTCGTGTTCGTCGGTCCGAAGAAAGATGTGGCGCGCCAGATCGGCAATGCTGTGGCACCGGCGATGGCACAAGCGATCGCGAATGCTTTGTCAGACCGTCTCTACGGGGACCGGAGCAGCGGTCAGGAGGCGCGACAGCGCTTGATGACCGTCTGAGAGGAGGCTCGCGGGCGATATGCGGATGGCCAGCACGCGCAGACCCGACAGAGTAGACCCTAACTCCACGACGCTATCGCTTGTGCCCACATAGACGAGCATTCCCGTCGGCGCCTGAATGCGCTCGATGTAGCAAGTCAGCTGATAAAGGTCCGAGGCAACTCCTTGAGTTTCTTTCTCGCCAAGTATCTTGTATTTCGCGTCCGTAACCAGGCTTACCGCGCCAGATTCGTCGAAAACCACGACATCAGGATCGATAACGGGTCCGCACTCGCCAAAAAGGTGCACGCCTTTTCCGGACAGGCCGTGCAGTGTAACGGCCCCTTCGACAGACACCCAAGTCCGCACAAGGGTAGCGACCGCCCGCTCCCACATCCTTTCCAGATTGACAAACTGCGCAGCGCCCGAAGGAATGCTCACCAGCGAAGTTCCGCCTCTGTCCGCACGCTCTAGCAGCACTAAGGATGCTGTGAGCAGACCTCGCGCCGTTGGAGACAGCGCGTCCCCTTCCAATAGGAGCTCGGCTCCGATTGAAATCGCTTCGGGAACGGTCAATTCCCGCTTGGTATCCAGCGCCTCAACGAGCATGGCGGCCCGCCGCACGAGTTGGGTCGTCGCTCCGGGAGAGCCAGGCAGGCACCGGTATGCCGCCCAGACCACAGATGAGAGATTATCGAGCTGGTGCCGATCCTGACGAGTTGCGACGATCCGGTGAAGGACTCCGCGCGAAACGAAGTCGGCGATCGTTCGGCTGAATTGAGGCTTGCCGCGAGGCCGTGAGGTGGCCTCGATGCACCGTTCGTAGTGCCAGGGCAGCCCTTCCTCGAGGCAGTCGGAAAGCGCCCGAACGTAGGGCGAAGCGAGATCCTCTCCCTCGGGTTCGGAACTTAGAGCCTCATGGTGTCGCACTCTTCGCCCGTCGAAGTCTGACGCAAGGCGTAGCATCGCTTGGCAGAAGGCTTCGTCTTTGGCCCGGATGGACAATCTGAGGCCGGGCGCCCGCAGTTCGCCCACGAAAGCCGACGGGAATAGCAAGATGGCAGCGGCTGTCCTTTCTACGCGCAAGATACCGTGCCGGTGGAGCGCACCGATGCTGTTCTCCATCTGCAACCGAAGCCAATCGTCTGGCGCGACGGCTATCGGGCCACCCCTCTCCCGAAGCTTCAGCTCCAGCATCAGCCGAACGGGAAGTCGTCGTGCGCTTGCTGGTAAGCGGCCGACACGGCGCCGGTCGCGTCGGACAACAACGGGACGATCGTGCCTCGCCACGTTTGGGTTACGGCGCTGACATCGCGCGCGCCCGCAAACACCCCGTGTCCGAACGGGAGCAGGGGGAGATGCTCGTTAAACCAATCGATGATCCGAGCGCGATCGTCGGTGTCGAGGTCGGCGAGGATGTTAGCCAACGCGTCAGCGGACGGTCGCACCGATATGACGTGCATTCGCCGTTTGACGGCCGAATCCAGTTGAAGGGCAGATTTGTCCCGGGGGTTCATCGTGGCAAGGACAACGAGATTTGCAGCTATGGATGATTGGTCTTGAGAGAGCGACCATTGAAACGCCCGATCGCGGTGCTCAACGTACGTCAGCAGTTCACCCAACACCGCGTGGGCATTAGCCCGAGTGAATTCCTCAATGATGAGGACATGCCGCTGTCGTGGGTTTGCGAGAGCGCGCTCATTGATGACCCTGAGCACCTTCGGCCTGAGCTCGAACCCCGAGCCGTCCTTCCGGGGCACAAAGCCTTCGACGAAGTCTTCATAGGAGACACTCTCGTGGAACTGGATTTCCTTCAGTCTCGATTCGTCGCCGTCGACCAGGCGCTCGCCGGCAAGCCGAGCCAGGCGTGTCTTGCCCGTACCGGGTAAACCCGAAAGCACGATGATCTTGGAAGCTCCGAACTCGGCGGCGGCTTGCTCCACTTCGCTAACCAGGGGGCGGTCGTCGTCCGAAACGGGCGCCTCTGCCTGCTCCACCGGTTCCATAAGGTATCGAAGATATGCATCCGCATCCGCGCTCGGCGGAAGCGGAGGCGGCGTCTGCGCCAGTATATCGTCGATGATCGCGCGCCCCGAATCGCTCAGGGTCCGAAAGCCCGCAGCGTCGGCTTCGCTTGAGAAGAGAAGTCCACCGATGCTCGCGCGGTTAAGCCAAGGGGTAATGTGCCTTGGATCGTCCGAAAGTGGTGTCGTTCCCAGCTCGCCAAGGGTCCCCGGGTCATACGAACCGCCGCGTCGGCGCCTGAACTCGCGAATCTGCTCTATCGCGCCGGTTACCTCGCTTTCGTAATGGATGTTGCCCAAGACGCGGTTGATGTCCTGCCAGTGAAGCTTGTCGTCCAACCCTCTGAAGGCGCGCCAAATGGTCCTTATCGGTAGCAAGTCTGCGTCGGGCGGGACACCTTGCACCGGGCGGCTCGGGATCACGAGCCGAATTCGATTGGCGACTTCCGCTCCGAGAAGCGCGATGCGGCTGTTCGCGCCGCTCAGAGCATCGTCCACTCGAGACCAGCCGTCGATAATCGCCTTCCCGAAACGCGTTGGGCGAACCCGATCGTCCGCCACGGTAAGGATCCCCATGTCCTCGAACGCCTTCTTCCACGTTCGCAGGCGCTGCTCGGTTACGTCCGGGCTCGGCCGCTGGCCGCCCGTTTGGCCAGGCCCGAAGAGACGAACTGCTTCAGCGACGTTGCGTCTGACCTCGCCGTAGTTCTGCGCGCGGAAGGGCAGTCCGTCGGCTCTGAGAATGCTCCAAAGATAGTGAGGCGCCGTCACGCCGGGTATCTTCAGATCGACATCCGGGCTCTCATGGTTGCTGGTCGGCCAAGGCACGCTCTACCCCCGGTTGCGAATGGGTCCTACTGGCGAACATCATGGGCCGAAGGCAGAAAGTCAAAGGGTCCTCTCGAGAGGCGGCCGAAGACCGGGAAGCGAGCGGATATCAAATGGATCGCATAACGCAGGAACGTCGCAGCGCTCTCATGGCGAAGGTCAGGTCGGCGGGTACGGACATCGAGCTGCGAGTGAGACGGGCACTTCACAAGGCGGGATACCGCTATCGCGTGAACGCGAGGGGGCTACCTGGTCGCCCCGACGTAGTCTTTAAGGGGCGTCGCAAAGCCATTTTCGTCCATGGGTGCTTCTGGCACGGACATGAAGGCTGCAAGCGCTCCGCCCTGCCCACCAGCCGGCGTGACTTTTGGGCAGCTAAGATAGCGAGAAACCAGCGGCGAGACGCCGACAATTGCGAGCGGCTCGTTGGGCTCGGCTGGTCCGTTCTAACGGTCTGGCAGTGCGAGATGGAGAACGACGGCGAGCTTGCGGCGCGATTGGCGGACTTCGTGGGGCCTTCGAGCATCCGACGCTGATCCCGGCGCGGCGCAGCCATGACCAGATGTCGAAGGACGAAAAGGCAGTCAGGCAGAAGCGGCGCTTAGGCCCCGAGTCAATGAAGGCGCCTGATCTTCTCGAGCGCGGCATCGCCGGTCGGTTCGATCTGCTTGCCCTCCAGCCGCTCGGAGATCTCGTCCAGCAAGCGCTCGAACGCTTCCTTCGCAGAGGCGAGCTGCTCCTGCTCCGGACGCGGCAGGCCCGAAGCGAACTGCATCTGGTGCCGCATCAACCTCGCCAGAATCTCCCACTGAAGCCCGACATTGCGCTGTACCCGCTCGGCCCGGCGCTCAAGCCTCGCCAAGATCGCTTCGAAGCCGTCTTCCTTTGACGGGGCCTTCCGTCCCGACAGATAAGCTTCGAAGGCTTCTTTCAGGATGTCCGATCGCGAGCGGCCGGTCGCATCCGCCATCCGCGCGAGGCGAGCGCTGTCCTCTGCGGAAAGGAAAAGCTGGTGACGGGTTTTGCTCGATTTCATCGCGGCGGCTCCGAGGACAAGACTAGAACTTAGCCCGCTGCCAGCCTTAGCCAGAGTGTCTCTCCGCCGCACCTCAACGCATCCCCGCCACGCGCTCCACTCTACCAGCCGATCTCCGGCCCGGACCGTTCGCGCCCCAGCGTCCAGCTAATGGCGCCTGAACCGCGAACCCTGCCCGTGATCTCGCGCCCGATCGCGCGCTCCAGCTCCGGCCGCCACGGCACTAAGCTGAACTCCCGCGACCGCTCCACCAGCGCGTAGCTTCCCGACGAGGTATCAACGCGGCGTCGGCAAATGCCGGTGAGGTGGTCCCCTGCTTCCGGTTGATTGAAGTGGAGGCCAAGCTCTTTGCTGAGTTGCGCTGCCACCGCGCGCAACTCCCGCTGCCTCAGCTTCGCGTCCATGTCCGGTGCGAACAGAAGCTTGTCCCCCTGCACTTCTGCGAATCCCTGCTCGATCAGCCACCGCTGCCGCTGGTAAAGCGCGCTGCGGATCTCGCCGCCGTACCCGTGGTTCGGTATGTTCGCCGACGCGGACTGCCTCAGCTCTTCATCTAGCCAGCTCGACGCGTTGTTCACAGCCTCCGCTTCGAGCTCGAGCCGCGCCAACACCTGAATGCGTGCCGGCACCGCGCGTGCGGCACGCCGCTCATGCTCCAGCACCTGCTCGGTGTAGTCGGACGGGATGCGCCAAATGCCGTCGGCGTTTCGCTCCACGCCAACCCCGGCACGGCGCAGCGCCTCAAGCCGGCGGACATGCGCCTCGACGTATTCGCTTGAGGCCTTGTCGTCCTGCGCCCAATGGTGCCCGAGAGAGTATTTCCCCTCCGACGCCTCAGCCACGGCCGCGATCGTCACGTCTGCCTTGCGCAGCTGCGGTGTCACCCGCTCGACCCGCACCACGCTGCCGAGCGGCGTGGGCTCCGCGCATCGACCGATATCGACATAGTGGGTCCGCCCGTCGATGCCGTCGATGACGAGGCAGCGCCGGTCGTGATCGTCGTCTGCTGGTCCACGATGAACGACCTTCCCAACCACTGGAACCGACTCGACCTCCAGGCCGTCGACCACGTACAGCTCCGGCCGCCGTGACAGCTTCGCGATCGTCATCGCCCTGTGCATCGTGGCAATGATGTCCCGGCGCCGCCCCAAATCGCGCAGCGTCTTCTCGGCGTCCGAGGACAGGCGCCAGGCAAGCGGCCCCTCCCGCTCCGCCAGCTCCATCCGCTCCAGCTTTCGGGCACGGCTGATCAACAGCTGCTGATAGGCGCCTTCCCCATGCCAGGCGCCGGGCTCCTGCCGCAGGTCCACAAGGCCATCCTGCGCGCGCCCCAGCAGGGTCCGGTCCAGCGACGTCAGCCGGTCCGCCTCGACCTCACGCGCAAGCTGCTCCTGCACTTCGAGCTCGCTCTGCGGCCCGAGCCAGCGCGTCATGATCTCCGAGGCGCGGCCACGAATCCCGTGGGCGATGTAGTCGCCGGCGATGTTGAGGGTCTTTCCATCCTCGGTCACGCCGCGGACCAGAACGTGCGTGTGCGGGTGCCCCGTGTCGAAGTGATCGACAGCCACCCAGTCGAGATTGGTCCTAAGATCTTCCTCTATCTTAGCCATCAGGTCGCGGGTGAAGCCGCGCAGGTTGTCCAGTGCCGCCCCATCCTCCGGCGAGACGATGAACCGGAATTGGTGGCGATCGCCCTCTCCTCGCTCCAGGAAAGCCTTGCCATCGGCATCGTCGGTGAAGGTTGAATAGAGACGCCCCTGTTCGCCCTCCCGCGTCACCCCATCGCGCTGCACATATCGGAGGTGCGCGGCCGCCGCGGCGACCGCCTTCGTTCCGCGCAGCTTCACCACCCGAGCTTTGACCATCACTCGCCGCGCTCGGACCCGCATCCCGGACATGGGATCGCGCGACCAGCCGGTGCCGTGGCTCAAGCGCCCGGCAAGAGAGCTGCCCCGCCCGCGGGCGTTGAAGCGGCCTGATCGCGCCGGCTCCGGGGTGATCGACGGCATCTTCCGCCCAGCCAGACCAGCGCGCGCCAACCGCTCAATCAGTAGACCCTGGAGCGAGCGAGCGCTCCGCCGCCCCGTTGCGCTGCGCATGCGGCCCAGC
This sequence comes from Methyloceanibacter sp., assembly GCA_035630055.1. Lineage (GTDB taxonomy): Bacteria > Pseudomonadota > Alphaproteobacteria > Rhizobiales > Methyloligellaceae > Methyloceanibacter. The sequence goes on from DASQLK010000053.1 coordinate 39,476, forward strand.
TTCGGCTCAAACCGGTTCTCGTCCTCTGCCACCTGAAAGGATATGCGCCAGTAGCGAACACGGCAAAAGTGTCTCCCGGACGAACGGCGATACTCTGCCGTTTCGTGCGTCGAAACGTCCCCTCAGTCTCTGCGCCGGCCAAGCGCAGAGACAAAGCGTCTCCCGAAAAAACGATGTGCAGACAAATACATAGCGGCATTTCTGCGACGAGCTGAAATCCGCTTTATCTTGCCATCCCTTCCCCCTTCCCATCCTGACGTCTCCAAACCCGTCCGCTCAAAAAAAGAGGAAGCGACGCGTGCGGCGCCGCTCCCTCGCAATGTTGTCGTCCATCCAACCTAGGCCGCGCGATCAAAGGCAGCTTCAGCCTCCGCCCGGCCGTCGAAGCTCTGCTTCCAGAGCAGGTCCACGGCCAACCCCTCGCCATCGACGAGGCACGTTCCGCTGTGCCAACGTCCGTCCAGGAAGCTCAACATCGCGATCCGGGAAAGCTCAGCCTCCTCATCGCTGAAACCCAGGCCGACATCGAAATGCTGGCCGAGATAGCGTTCCTTCACGCGCGCTTCCCAGAGGAAATCCGCCGCCTCGGATTCCATGATCCGTGCGGCCAAAGTGGCCCCGAACTCACTCCGAAGCGCGTGGATCCGAGCCTCGCATCCGCCATTCGCCTGTCCAGAAATCATCGTCATTTGCCGTCTCCTGCATCGTCTTCAGGATCGAAGACGGCGCTTCAGACGCGGGCGGCGGAGCGGCTGTCAGGGACGCCGAAGGCGCCGCGAAGCGGGGCGTGGGGGAGCCGATTTGCGAAGCAAATTGGGGGAACCGCGCATCCTTGAGAAGCGCTTCGGCGCCCGCCACCCTTGGTCTAAGGAGAGAGTAACCCCTCCCCCACTCAACAGAACATGACATGCAAAAAGGCCCGGCGGCCGAAGCTGCCGGGCCTTCGAGGACTCCTAAAAAGGCACGTCTTCGTCCACGTCCTGCCGGTTGTCGGTGCCCTCATCGGCGCCCTGGCGTGGCCGGCTCAGGAACTGGACGTCGTCCGCGATGACCTCGCACCCGTAGCGCTCGACGCCTTCGCGATCGGTCCAGCGGGTGTAGTGAAGCCGGCCGCGAACCGAGACGAGCATGCCCTTGGTCGCGTGCTGCGCGATGATCCGGCCGAGCCCGTTGAAGCATGTGACCCGATGCCATTCGGTATCCT
>DASQLK010000054.1:0-14658 GCA_035630055.1 Methyloceanibacter sp.
CGTCGTCTCGATATGTCCCTGACGGTTGGCCACGTTGTCGAACTGGTTTGCCCAGATGACGCCATGGGGCTCGCTCGCGGCGAGCTGCTCGGCGAGCCGTCCCGAATATTTCACGTAGTTGTTGGGATCCTTGTAGGGCACTGCCGGGACTTCGATGAGCTGCGCGCCGGTCAAGCGCAGCATGTCCTTCTTTTCATCGGATTGAGTCTCCGGAATGACGATCACTGTCTTCAGGCCGAGCGCGTTGCCGACAAGCGCAAGACCGATGCCGGTATTGCCGGCCGTCCCTTCGACCACCGTGCCGCCTTCCTGCAGGAGGCCCTTGTTCAGCGCATCCCGGATGATGAAGAGCGCAGCCCGGTCCTTGACCGATTGGCCCGGATTCATGAACTCGGCCTTGCCGAGGATCGTGCAGCCGGTCTCCTCCGAGGCGCGCTTCAGCTTGATCAGGGGTGTGTTCCCGATCGCCTCGATGATGCCGTTCCGGATCTGCACGGGGAAGCCTATGGATTCGCGGGGTCTCGCGGCAACCTAATGAGCGGGGTTGGCCCTAGCAAGCGACCCGAGCGTTATCGCGTTTCGGTAGCCCCGGAGGCTAGCAGCATCGGAATCCGCTGTGATATAGAGCCCGGACTTCTTAGGACGGCCAACCTTTCTTCGCGGGCGTGGTGGAACTGGTAGACACGCCAGATTTAGGTTCTGGTGGCTTCGGCCGTGGGGGTTCAACTCCCTCCGCCCGCACCAGATTGGTTTGCCAACATTATTGTGCAGCAGGCGTATTGCGCGCCGAGACCTGATGGATCGAAACAGCATGAATGTGACCGAGACGAATACGGATGGCCTGCGGCGGCAATTGAAAGTGGTCATCGGCGCCGCCGAGCTCGAGGAGCGCCTATCGAAGCGCCTCGAGGAGCTGAAAGGCCGCGTGCGCCTGAAAGGCTTCCGCCCCGGTCATGTGCCGAAGGATCATTTGCGCCGCGTCTACGGCCGCTCGGTCATGGCGGAGGTCGTCCAGCAGGCCGTCAACGAGACGAGCCAGGAAGCCATCGCCCAGCGCGAGGAGCAGCCGGCCTTCCAGCCCCAGGTGGCCCTTCCCGAGGACGAGACCGAGATCAACCGCATCTTCGACGGGGATAGCGACCTCGCCTATACACTGTCTTTCGAGGTGCTCCCCAAGTTCGAGATCGCGGACCTCAAGACCCTCGAGCTCGAACGTCCGGTCGCCGCCGTCACTGACGACGAGATCAAGATCTCCATGGACCGCCTCGCCGCGGCGAACCTCCGCTACAAGCCTAAGGAGGGCGCGGCCGAGACTGGCGATCGTCTCGTCATGGACTTCATCGGCAAGCTCGACGGCGAAGCCTTCGAAGGCGGCAGCGCCGAGGACGCCCAGATTATCCTTGGCAGCGCGAACTTCATCCCGGGCTTCGAGGAAGGCCTGCTTGGCGCCAAGGCCGGCGACGAGAAGACCATCGAAGCGACCTTCCCGGAGAACTACCCGGAAGCGACGCTCGCAGCCAAGACCGCAACGTTCGACGTCAAGGTGAAGGAAGTCGGCGCGCCGGAGACGCCCGCGCTCGACGACGAATTCGCCAAGAGCCTCGGCATCGAGAACGCCGAGCAGCTCCGCGATGCGGTCAAAGGCAAGCTCGAGCAGGACCGCGCCGCCACGTCGCGCCTAAAGTTGAAGCGCGGGCTGCTCGACGCCTTGAACACGGCGCATGACTTCGAGCTTCCGCCGACGCTTGTCGACAACGAGTTCGAGGCGATATGGCGCCAGGTCACGGGCGACCTGGAGCGCTCCAAGCGGAGCTTCGAGGACGAGGGCACCACGGAGGAGAAGGCGCGCGCCGAGTACCGCGACATCGCGGCCCGCCGCGTGCGGCTCGGCCTCGTGCTGTCGGAGATCGGCACCCGCAACAAGATCACGGTCAGCGACGAAGAGGTGAGCCGCGCGCTTCTGGAGCGCGTTCGCCAGTTCCCCGGCCAGGAGCGCAAGGTCTACGACTATTACCGCAATAATCCCCAGATGCTCGCGGAGCTCCGGGCGCCCCTCTTCGAGGACAAGGTCGTCGATTACATCACCGAGCTTGCCAAGGTCACGGAGACGAAGGTCACGGCCGAGGAGCTTTATGCCGACCCGGACCACGACCACGCTGGTCACGACCACGCTCATCACGACCACGACCATGGCCACCACCATGATCACGATCATGACCACGGCCATTCTCATGATCACGACCATCCGCACGATCACGACCACGATCACCGTCACGGCTAGAATGGCAGGAGGCGGCGACAGCCGGCCTCTTTCATTTCGGGCCAAGACCCCATATGTAGTAGTCCTCACGCAGGATTCGCGGGAATCCCCGGGGACGCCGTTCCCACGCACCAGGATATGAAATGAGAGACCCGGCAGACCTCTATCTCAGCACGCTCGTCCCCATGGTGGTCGAGCAGACCAACCGCGGCGAGCGCGCCTATGACATCTATTCGCGGCTGTTGAAGGAGCGCATTGTCTTCGTCACGGGCCCGATCGAGGATCATGTCGCCTCGCTTATCACGGCGCAATTGCTGTTCTTGGAAGCCGAGAACCCGAAAAAAGAAATCTCGCTCTACATCAATTCTCCCGGCGGCGTCGTGACCTCCGGCATGGCGATCTACGACACCATGCAGTTCATCCGGCCGCCCGTTGCGACATTGTGCATCGGCCAGGCGGCGTCCATGGGTTCGCTCCTGCTCTGCGCCGGCGCAAAGGGCATGCGCTACGTGCTGCCCAACGCGCGCGTGCTGCTGCACCAGCCGTCCGGCGGCTTCCAGGGTCAGGCGAGCGACATCGAGCGCCACGCCGAGGACATCATCAAGATGAAGCGGCGCTTGAACGATATTTATGTCCACCACACCGGCCAGGACTACGCGACCATCGACAAAACGCTCGACCGTGACTACTTCATGTCGGCCGAGGATGCGAAGGCGTTCGGTCTCGTGGACGAGGTCATCTCGAAACGGGCGGCCATCGAAGAGAAGATGGAGAAGCTTGTTTCCGTCTCCTAAGTGGTTGCCTGCCGCGGCGCTCGCCCCGTTAGGGCTAACGCGTGATAGGGCGACGCGGGCAACTTAGATCTGCCGCGCGGGCACGATGCCTGCAACGCAAGCGGGTGCGTGGGTTGCGTCCGATCAAGGTCCGATTAATCAATCCTTGATCACTGACGCCCTAGCATGCTGAGATTGCCTGCGGGGCAACTTTTCCTAGGAGGGGACTCAGCTTTCGAGGTGGGAGCAAATCTAGAGGTTGCGGGTGGCCACGGGCCGTCACCGCTAAATATGGCAAGAAGAACTGGATAAGCGGATGAGCAAGGTGAGCGGAACAGATTCGAAAAACACCCTCTACTGCTCCTTCTGCGGTAAGAGCCAGCACGAGGTTCGCAAGCTTATCGCGGGCCCAACCGTGTTCATCTGCGATGAATGCGTCGAGCTCTGCATGGACATCATCCGGGAGGAGAACAAAAGCTCCCTAGTGAAGTCCCGCGATGGCGTTCCCACGCCGATGGAGATTTGCGCCGTCCTCGACGATTACGTGATCGGGCAGGAATACGCCAAGCGCGTGCTGTCGGTCGCGGTCCACAACCATTACAAGCGGCTCAATCACTCCAGCAAGAACGCCGACGTCGAGCTCGCGAAGTCCAATATCCTGCTCGTCGGCCCGACCGGCTGCGGCAAGACGCTCCTGGCGCAGACGCTGGCGCGCATCCTCGATGTGCCCTTCACCATGGCCGATGCGACCACGCTCACCGAAGCCGGCTATGTCGGTGAGGACGTTGAGAACATCATCCTCAAGCTTTTGCAGGCGGCCGACTATAATGTCGAGCGCGCCCAGCGCGGCATCGTCTATATCGACGAGGTCGACAAGATCAGCCGCAAATCCGACAACCCGTCGATCACCCGCGACGTGTCGGGCGAGGGCGTGCAGCAGGCTCTCCTGAAGATCATGGAAGGCACGGTTGCGTCCGTGCCCCCGCAAGGTGGCCGCAAGCATCCCCAGCAGGAGTTCCTGCAGGTCGACACGACGAATATTCTTTTCGTCTGCGGCGGCGCGTTCGCAGGTCTCGAGAAGATCATCTCCTCGCGCGGCCGCTCCACCTCGATCGGCTTCGGCGCCAAGGTCGGCGCCGTCGATGACCGCCGCACCGGCGACATCCTCAAGGAGGTCGAGCCCGAAGATCTGCTGAAGTTCGGCCTGATCCCTGAATTCATCGGACGTGTGCCCGTCATCGCGACCTTGGACGACCTCGACGAAGAGGCCTTGATGCGCATCCTGACCGAGCCGAAAAACGCTCTTGTCCGGCAGTATCAGCGCCTTTTCGAGATGGAGGATGTCCAGCTCAGCTTCGCGGAAGAGGCCATGCGCACGATCTCCAAGAAAGCGATCGAGCGCAAGACCGGCGCCCGGGGCCTGCGCTCCATCATGGAGGGCATCCTTCTCGATACCATGTTCGAGCTTCCGAGCTTGCGCGGCGTCGAAGAAGTGGTGATCAGCGCCGAGGTGGTCGAAGGCAAGGCCCGTCCTTTGCGGATCTACTCCGACCGCCAAGAGGAGCTCGGCACCAGCGCTTAAGCGTTTCGGCCGATCCTTCTTGCCGCAGAGCGCGAATCCCGTTCAAAATGGCGTAATCGTGGGCTGCGCCTTGTTGTAGCCGCTTGACGGTGGCCTACTCGGTCGCCACTTACGCAAGCTGTCGGGCTTCATGCCACAGGGCTGGCGCGGCCGTTTACCAAGATAATGTGCCTGCGACGAGAGTTGGCACGGGGGGACGGAAGAGATAGCAGGGGAGGAGCGCCCAGCGCTTCGCCTGCGCAACATTAGCGGGACTGCCATGACCGAGACCAAGCCCGAAAACGAAAAAAACGCCGGCGCAGAGCTTTATCCGGTCCTGCCGCTCCGCGACATCGTCGTGTTCCCTTACATGATCGTCCCGCTCTTCGTCGGCCGCGAAAAATCGATCGCCGCACTCGAGGAAGTCATGCGCGCCGACAAGCAAATCCTGCTCGTGGCACAGAAGAATGCGAGCGACGACGAGCCGTCGACCGACGGCATCTATGCCATGGGCACGCTCGCTTCCGTGCTGCAGCTTTTGAAGCTGCCCGACGGCACCGTGAAGGTGCTGGTCGAGGGCACCATGCGCGCGACCATCACCCGCTATACCGAGAACGACAATTACTTTGAGGCGGAGATTGAACGCGTCGACGAGGAGGTCGGAGCCGACGACGAGATCGAGGCTTTGTCGCGCTCGGTGTTGTCGCAATTCGAGAGCTACGTGAAGCTCAACAAGAAGATTTCACCGGAGGTCCTCGGCACCGTCGGACAGATCGAGGACTATTCGAAGCTTGCCGATACGATCGCCTCGCATCTTGCGGTCAAGATCGCCGAGAAGCAGCAGATCCTGGAGATCGTCACGGTCTCCGAGCGGCTTGAGCGCGTCTTCACGTTGATGGAGAGCGAGATTGCGGTCCTTCAGGTCGAGCGCAAGATCCGCACGCGCGTGAAGCGGCAGATGGAGAAAACGCAGCGCGAGTACTACTTGAATGAGCAGATGAAGGCCATTCAGAAGGAACTCGGCGACGGCGACGAGGGCCGCGACGACCTGGCGGAACTCGAGCAGAAGATCGAGCGCACCAAGCTCTCCAAGGAAGCGAAAGAGAAGGCCATCGGCGAGCTGAAGAAGCTGCGCCAGATGAGCCCGATGTCGGCCGAAGCGACGGTCGTCCGCAATTACCTCGACTGGCTCCTGTCGATTCCGTGGGGCCTCAAGAACAAGGTCAAGCGCGACCTCGACGAAGCGCAGCGGACCCTCGACGTGGATCACTATGGCCTGGAGAAGGTGAAGGACCGCATCGTCGAGTATCTTGCCGTCCAGAACCGCACCAACCAGCTGAAAGGGCCCATCCTTTGCCTGGTCGGCCCTCCCGGCGTCGGCAAGACCTCCCTCGGCAAGTCCATGGCGAAGGCCACGGGGCGCGAGTTCGTGCGCATGAGCCTTGGCGGCGTCCGTGACGAGGCCGAGATCCGCGGCCATCGCCGCACCTATATCGGCTCCATGCCCGGCAAGGTCATTCAGTCGATGCGGAAGGCGAAGAAGATCAACCCGCTCTTCCTCTTGGATGAGATCGACAAGCTCGGCGCGGATTTCCGCGGCGATCCCGCCTCTGCGCTGCTCGAGGTGCTTGATCCCGAGCAGAACCACACGTTCAACGACCACTACCTCGAGGTCGACTACGACTTGTCGAACGTGATGTTTGTGACGACGGCGAACACTTTGAACATCCCGCCGGCCCTCATGGACCGCATGGAAATCATTCGCCTCGCCGGCTACACCGAAGACGAGAAAGTCGAGATTGCCCGCCGCCATCTCATTCCCAGTCAGGTGAAGGCGCACGGCCTTGAGCCGGACGAGTTCTCCCTCGACGAGGAGGCGCTGAAGCAGGTCATCCGCCGCTATACCCGCGAGGCCGGCGTTCGCAGCCTTGAGCGTGAGTTCGCCAAGCTTTCGCGCAAGGCGGTGAAGGAGTTGCTCACCTCGAAGAAGAAGGCGATCCACATCACGATGGAGAATCTCGAGGACTATCTCGGCGTGCCGAAATACCGGTACGGCGAGGCGGAGCTCGAGGATCAGGTCGGCGTGGTGACAGGGCTTGCTTGGACCGAGGTCGGTGGCGAGATTCTCACGGTCGAAGGCGTCATGATGCCGGGCAAAGGCAAGATGACGGTGACGGGGAATCTGCGCGACGTCATGAAAGAATCAATCCAGGCCGCGAGCGCTTATGTGCGCTCCCGTGCGGTGGATTTCGGGATCGAGCCTCCACTTTTCGAAAAGCGGGATATTCACGTTCACGTCCCGGAGGGCGCCACCCCGAAGGACGGACCCTCTGCCGGCGTCGCTATGGTTACCGCGATTGTGTCGCTGATGACTGGAATTCCGGTCCGTCGCGAGGTCGCCATGACCGGTGAAATCACCCTTCGCGGCCGGGTCCTGCCCATCGGCGGCCTCAAGGAAAAGCTCCTCGCGGCCCTCCGTGCCGGCATCAAGACCGTGGTCATCCCTGAGGAAAACTCTAAGGATCTCACGGAGATACCGAACGAACTGAAGAATGCGCTTGATATCCGCACGGTCTCCCGGATGGACGAGGTTCTCAAAATCGCGCTCGACCGTCAGCCCCAGCCCATCGCCTGGGACGAGGAGAGCGCCGCGGCCCAAGTCGTCCCGCCGAAGGACGAAGAGCGCCCCAACCTGACCGCGCATTAAGCATCGCCGCCTGCGCCTTGCTAATGCCTGAATCAAGTGGTCCGACCCGGGGAACCGAGTCGGACCATTTTTGTTGATTCTCCGGGTTTTTTGCTCCAGTCATACACGAGTTGTTTGTGACTCCCAGCGTACCCATGCGGCCCGAGGGTGCGCCATCGTTTAGTTGGGCCCCCCTAGCGAAAGGATGAAAACCTTGAACAAAGCAGAGCTGATCGCCCAGGTGGCGAAAGACTCCGAATTGTCGAAGGACTCGGCGGAGAAGGCCGTGGACGCGATGTTCGGCAACATCGAGAAAGCGCTGCGCCAGGGCGATACCGTGCGCATCGTTGGCTTTGGCAATTTCCAAGTTGCGCAGCGGAAGGCCTCGACCGGTCGTAATCCGCGCACTGGTGAAGAAGTACAGATCCCGGCATCGAAGGTGCCGAAGTTCCGCGCCGGCAAGGCACTCAAAGAGGCCTGCAACAGCCAGTAGGCGCTGCAATCACTTTCAAGGCGGAGCCTTGCGCCAGCGCGAGGCTTCGCCTTTATTCTTTTCAGCCGCGATGTTTTGGCGGGGCGGTTAGCTCAGTTGGTAGAGCGCCACGTTTACACCGTGGATGTCGGCAGTTCGAGCCTGTCACCGCCCACCAGGTCTTTATAGAATTACAGCATGATCACCGCGTGCCGAGGCATGCGATGTCCGACCTCGCCTTGACTTGACGAATCCCAGGCCGTACATGCTGAGCCCCACCTTTGGCTCGCTGACGCGCCAATCCGGGGGTGTAGCTCAGTTGGTTAGAGCGCCGGCCTGTCACGCCGGAGGCCGCGGGTTCGAGTCCCGTCACTCCCGCCACTTTCCCATCGCGCAGATCTGAACCGGCCTCCCGGTATCAAGAACGCTCGTGTCCAAAGCGGCCCGAATTCGTCCCATTTTCGTTATGTCGGGGCCTTAGTATCACCGGCTTCTCAAGCGAAATCCGCAGCATCCCTCCCAAACAATCTTTTCAAGTAGGAGTAGAGTCATGCGGATCCTCTTCGCACTGTTCATTCTCGCCGGCGGTCTCGCCGCCAGCCTCATCCCCGCCGAGGCGCGCATCAAGCCGTCGAACCGTCCGTCCACCGCTACGAGCTGCGTTCCGAAGGACCTCCAGCGCACTTTGAATGAAGTGCGCCGCAAATTCGGTCCCGTCCGGGTCGTCTCGACCCATCGCCCCGGCGCGAAGATCGCCGGCTCCGGCCGCCGCAGTCTCCACGCCGACTGCCGCGCCGTCGACTTCACCCCGCCCGCCGGCAAATACAAGCAGGTCGCGTCCTGGCTGAAGGCAAATCACTCGGGCGGCGTCGGCACCTATTCCTGCGGCATGAACCACATCCACATCGACAACGGCAGCCGCACCCGCTTCCATCGCTGCGGCCGCGGCTAGCGCGAAGACCCCCGAAACAATTGCGGGGGAATGCGCGGAAATATGCCGAGAATTGCGCTGCAATGCGCGGAATTGAGCGGAATTGATGAGAAGAGGCGGGAGGCTATAGCGTCCCGCCTTTTTCGCAACGGGCACGGGCGATGCGACCGTGCTGCGCTTGCGAAGGAGAGGGGCATAAGCTAAGCGGAAAGGGGCTCATTTCAAGGGCGATTCAGTCGACGACAGCATCATGAGCCAGCTCCTCCTAGACTATCTCCCGCTCGTGATTTTCATCGGAGTGGCCTTCGTCATTTCGATCGGGCTGATGATCGCGCCGTTTCTGATCGCCCCCCGCAATCCCGACCCCGAAAAGCTCTCCGCCTATGAATGCGGCTTCGAAGCGTTCGATGACGCGCGCATGAAATTTGACGTGCGCTTCTACCTCGTCGCCCTCCTATTCATTATCTTTGATCTGGAGGTGGCGTTCCTTTTTCCCTGGGCGATCGCCTTCAACGACATCGGCAATTTCGGCTTCTGGTCCATGATGGTGTTCCTCGGCATTTTGACCATCGGCTTCATCTATGAATGGCGGAAGGGCGCGCTGGAATGGGATTGATCCCGAAGCCCGCGTTTGACACGGACGCCCGTCCCGGAGGCCTGATCACCGACGCTGGCGCCACCGGCTTCGGCCTCATGTCCGACGAGCTCGCCGACAAGGGCTTCCTCCTCACGACCGCCGACGACCTCATCAACTGGGCGCGCACCGGCTCGCTAATGTGGATGACCTTCGGGCTCGCCTGCTGCGCCGTGGAGATGATGCAGGCCTCGATGCCGCGCTACGACCTCGAGCGCTTCGGCTTCGCCCCGCGCGCGAGCCCACGCCAGTCGGACGTCATGATCGTCGCCGGCACACTCTGCAACAAGATGGCTCCGGCCTTGCGCAAGGTCTACGACCAGATGCCCGAGCCGCGCTACGTGATCTCCATGGGCTCCTGCGCCAATGGCGGCGGCTACTATCATTACTCCTACTCGGTGGTCCGCGGCTGCGACCGCATCGTTCCGGTGGACATCTACGTGCCCGGCTGTCCTCCCACCGCGGAGGCGCTCGTCTACGGCGTCCTCCTGTTGCAAAAGAAGATCAGGCGGACCGGCACCATCCAACGCTAGGCCTCACCGCCGATCCGGGAACCTCATGCACGCAAACCTGAATGAGCTCGGCACCCATCTCGCCGAAAAGCTTGGCCCGGCGCTTCAGCGCCGGCAGGTCGCCGTGGGCGAGCTGACCATCGACGTCGACCGGGCGCAGATCAAGGACGTGCTCACGTTGCTGCGCGACGACCCGCGTTGCCGCTTCGGCTGCCTCATCGACATTTGCGGCGTCGACTATCCCGAACGCAAAAACCGCTTCGACCTCGTCTATCATCTGTTGAGCCCATGGCTGAACCACCGCATCCGCGTCCGCCTCGAGACGGACGCACGGACGCCGGTGCAAAGCGTCGTGGATGTGTACCCGGCCGCAGACTGGTTCGAGCGCGAGGCTTTCGACCTCTACGGCATTCTGTTCGACGGCCATCCCGACTTGCGCCGCATCCTCACCGACTACGGCTTTCAGGGTCATCCTCTCCGCAAGGACTTCCCGCTTACCGGCTTTGTCGAGCTTCGCTACGACGACGAGCAAAAGCGCGTCGTCTACGAGCCGGTGAAGCTGATGCAGGAGTACCGCAGCTTCGACTTCCTCAGCCCTTGGGAGGCCATGGATACGGCGATCCCTGGTGACGAGAAGGCCGGCGATGCTGAGGAGAGGGACGAGCTGTGAAACCCACCCTCAAACCCGGCCTGACCCATCGCTTCGCCTACACCGTCCCCGACAGCAAGACGGTGCCAAACCTCTACCCCGAAGCGCCGGAGCTACAGGCCATGCCGGATGTCTTTGCGACGGGCTTCATGGTCGGCCTGATGGAATGGACGTGCGTGCAGCTCCTGGGGTCGCATCTCGATGAAGGCGAGGGTAGTCTCGGCGTCCATGTCGACGTGTCGCACAAAGCAGCAACGCCGGTCGGAATGACCGTGACCGTCGACGCCGAGTGCATTGAGGTGCGGGGACCGCGCGTGAAGTTCAAGGTCGCCGCGCATGACGGTCTCGATGAGATCGGCGCAGGAACCCACGAGCGCTTCATCGTGCGCTGGGATCGCTTCGGCAAAGGCGTGGCCGCGAAGCAGGCGCGTGTTGCGGCAGAGGCAGCGTCATGAGCGCCGTGAGCGATGTTTCCGGCCACTGTCTTTGCGGCGCCGTCAGCCTTGCCGCCCACGTCAAGGACCACAATGTGCATGCGTGCCATTGCTCCATGTGCCGGCGCTGGACCAGCGGGCCGTTCCTTGTGATCTCCGTGGCCGACGGGATACGTTTCAAGGGGGCGGAGAATATCGGCGTCTACAAATCGTCGGAGTGGGGTGAGCGCGCCTTCTGCAAGATTTGCGGGACGTCCCTATACTGGCGCATGAGCGGCACGGATCAATATGCGATTTCGGCCGGTATGCTGGACGATACCTCGCAGCTGACGCTCGCCACCGAAATTTTCATCGATGAGAAGCCCGCGTACTACGCCTTTGCCAACGACACGGAAAAGATGACAGGCGCGGAAGCCGTCGCCGCTTTCACAGCTTCAGACAATAAGGCTGACACGCGGGATGTCTGACCTCGACACCAGACAGGCCGACACGGAGGCCGCCAAGCGCGAAGGCGACGACCGCAAGTTCACGATCAATTTCGGCCCGCAGCATCCGGCAGCGCATGGTGTGCTGCGGCTCGTGCTCGAACTCGACGGCGAGGTGGTCGACCGCGTCGATCCGCATATCGGCCTCCTGCATCGCGGCACGGAGAAGCTGATCGAGCACAAGACCTATCTCCAGGCGCTGCCTTACTTCGACCGGCTCGACTACGTCGCCCCCATGAACCAGGAGCATGCTTACGCGCTCGCGGTCGAACGACTGGTGGACGTGACCGTGCCGAAGCGGGCGCAGCTCATCCGCGTGCTCTACTCAGAGATCGGCCGCCTGCTTTCGCATCTCCTCAATGTGACGACGCAGGCGATGGACGTCGGCGCACTCACCCCGCCGCTTTGGGGTTTCGAGGAGCGCGAGAAGCTGATGGTGTTCTACGAGCGCGCCAGCGGCAGCCGCATGCATGCCGCTTATTTCCGCCCGGGCGGTGTGCATCAGGATCTTCCACCGAAGCTGGTCGAGGACATCTACGCCTTCTGCGATCCGTTCCTGAAGGTGTGCGACGACATCGAGAGCCTTCTCACCGACAACCGCATCTTCAAGCAGCGCAACGTCGATATCGGCATCGTGAGCCTGGAGGACGCCTGGGCGCGCGGCTTCTCCGGCGTCATGGTGCGCGGCTCCGGCGCGGCGTGGGATTTGCGGAAGTCACAGCCTTACGAGTGCTACGAAGAGCTCGAGTTCGACATCCCCGTTGGCAAGAACGGCGACTGCTACGACCGCTATCTTTGCCGCATGGAGGAGATGCGCCAGTCCACCCATCTGATGAAGCAGTGCTGCGAGCGCCTCGTCACCGAGATGAGCCCAATCATGGTGGAGAACCACAAGATGGTTCCGCCGCGCCGCGGCGAGATGAAGAGCTCGATGGAAGCGCTGATCCACCACTTCAAGCTCTATACCGAAGGCTTCCACGTGCCGGCCGGCCAGGTCTACGCCGCCGTCGAAGCGCCGAAGGGCGAGTTCGGCGTCTACCTCATCGCCGACGGCACCAACCGACCCTATCGCTGCAAGATCCGGGCGCCGAGCTTCGCGCATCTGCAGGCGCTGGACTTCATGTGCCGCGGCCACATGCTGGCCGATGTCTCCGCGGTGATCGGGTCGATCGATATCGTGTTCGGTGAGGTCGACCGATGAACCTCAACAAAGTTGGATACAAGAAGACCCTATGAGCGTCCGCCGCCTTGCCGTGGAGCAGCCCGAAGGCTTCGCCTTCACGCCGGAAAACCAGAGATGGGCTGAGAAGCAGCTCCAGAAGTACCCGGAGGGCCGCCAGGCCTCCGCGGTGCTGGCGCTGCTGTGGCGCGCGCAGGAGCAGATGGGCGGATGGCTGCCGGAACCGGCGCTCCGTGCCGTCGCGGACATGCTCGGCATGGCCTATATCCGGGTGTATGAGATCGCCACATTCTACACCATGTTCAATCTGGCCCCGGTCGGCCGCTACTGCGTGCAGCTCTGCGGGACGACGCCGTGCTGGCTGCGCGGCGCCGACGACATCAAGGCGGTTTGCCGCGAGATGATCGGCGAGCCGGGCCACGTCACCGCCGACGGGTTGTTCTCCTGGATCGAGGTGGAGTGCCTTGGCGCCTGCGTGAACGCGCCCATGGTGCAGATCAACAAGGACTATTACGAGGACCTGACCGCTGAAAACTTCGCTGCGCTGCTCGGCGATCTCAAGGCAGGCCGTGACGTGAAACCGGGCCCGCAGGTCGACCGCCAGATGGCCGCGCCCGTGGGCGGCCCGAAGACGCTCACCGACCCCGATCTTTATGCGCCGAAGCCGAAGGAGCGCGGAGACACAGGACAGGCGCTGCAAGACGATGAGGCCAAGCGCCCGGGCAGAGCTGCAAACGTTCGCGATGCCGCAGAGCCGAAGCCCCCGGTCAAGGACGAGAGCGGGAAGAAGCAACGCTGATGCTGAAAGACTCCGACCGCATTCACTTCATCCCTCCCACTGCAAAGGGGAGGGTGGCGAGACGCAACTGCGTCGCGCCGGGTGGGAGTCTTTACCTCACCGACCCCCACCCAGCTTGCCCTGCTGCGCACGGCAAGCATCCCTCCCCCTTATCGGGGGAGGGAGAAAGACAGACGAGCTGATGCTGAAAGATTCCGACCGCATCTTCAAAAACCTCTACGGCATCCACGATTGGGGCCTCAAAGCTGCGCGCGCGCGCGGCGCCTGGGACGGCACCAAGGCCATGATCGAGCGCGGCCCGGAAGCCATCATCGAGGAGGTGAAGACGTCGGGCTTGCGCGGCCGTGGCGGCGCGGGCTTTCCCACGGGCCTGAAATGGTCGTTCATGCCGACGAAGTCGGACGGGCGGCCGAGCTATCTCGTCATCAATGCCGACGAGTCCGAGCCCGGCACCTGCAAGGACCGCGACATCATGCGGAACGATCCGCACCTTCTCATCGAAGGCGCGCTATTGGCCGGCTTCGCCATGCGCTCGCACACCGGCTACATCTACATCCGCGGCGAGTTCATCCGCGAGCGCGAGATCCTACAAGCGGCCATCGACGAGGCCTACGACGCGAAGCTGATCGGCCCCGGCAACCTGAATGGCTGGGACTTCGATCTTTATGTGAGCCACGGCGCGGGCGCCTATATCTGCGGCGAGGAAACGGCGCTGCTGGAAAGCCTGGAAGGCAAGAAGGGCCAACCCCGCTTGAAGCCCCCGTTTCCGGCGAGCGTCGGCCTCTACGGGGCGCCGACCACCGTCAACAATGTCGAGACCATCGCCGTCGTGCCCGACATTTTGCGCCGCGGCGCCACCTGGTTTTCCTCGCTCGGCCGCCCCAATAACACCGGCACGAAAATCTTCTGCATCTCCGGCCACGTCAACGAGCCGTGCAATGTAGAAGAAGAGATGGGCATTCCGTTGCGCGAGCTGATCGAGCGGCACGCCGGCGGCGTGCGCGGCGGCTGGGACAATCTTCTGGCCATCATCCCCGGCGGCTCGTCCGTGCCTTGCATCCCCGCAAGCCAATGCGAAGACCTGCCCATGGACTTTGACAGCCTCCGCGACGTGAAGAGCGGCCTTGGCACCGCGGGCGTCATCGTCATGGATAAGTCCACCGACATCATCCGCGCCATCGCGCGCCTGTCTTATTTCTACAAGCACGAGAGCTGCGGCCAGTGCACGCCGTGCCGCGAGGGCACCGGCTGGATGTGGCGCGTGCTGGAGCGCATGGCGAAG
>DASQLK010000055.1:0-3367 GCA_035630055.1 Methyloceanibacter sp.
TCCGCCGCGGTGCCGGTGATGAAACACTCGCTGAAGCCCGCGAGCTCTTCCGGCAGGATTGCCTTCTCGACAACGCTCCAGCCGCGCTGCTTGGCAAGGCCGATCACGGTGCGCCGCGTGATGCCGTCGAGGAAGCAGTCGGGCGTCGGCGTATAGATCACGCCGTCCTTCACGAAGAAGATGTTGGCGCCGGTGCACTCGGCGATCTGGTCGCGCCAGTCGAGCATCACCGCGTCGGCATAGCCCTCGCGCTCGGCGCGATGCTTCTCGATGGTGCAGATCATGTAGAGACCGGCCGCCTTGCTCTCGACCGGCGCGGTGCGCGGATCCGGCCTGCGGTATTTGGCGAAGGTCAGCTTGAGCCCCTTCTCGCGCGCGGCGGGATCGAAATAGGCGCCCCAGTCCCACGCCGCGATCGCGACATTGGTTTTCGTCTTTTGCGCCGATACGCCCATCTGCTCGCTGCCGCGCCAGGCGATCGGGCGGACATAGGCCTCGGTCAGCCCGTTGGCGCGGAGCACGTCACGCGCCGCCTTGTCGAGGTCGGCGACGGAATAGGGAATCTGGAAATCGAGAATCTCGGCGGACTTGTGCAGGCGCTGATTGTGCTCGGTGAGCTTGAAGATCTCGCCGCCATAGGCGCGCATGCCCTCGAACACGCCGCTCGCGTAGTGCAGCCCATGGGTGAGAACGTGGATTCGCGCATCCGACCACGGCACAAGCTCGCCGTTGAACCAGATGAAGCCGTCGCGCTGATCGTAAGGAACGGTGACCATCAGTCTCCTCCGGAGCGGCCATTCTTATCGTGGCCAGCTTAAGCAATTAAGCCATCGACGCCGCCGCAAAATCGCTGCCAGGATTGATTGCGCGGGTGGGCGGCGAGGCGTATCAAGGCCTCGAAAACTACGTCAACATCACTGACATAACCAAGCGGTAAAAATGTGTCAACATGGCTGACCTAATTCCCCCACCGCCGCTCGCGCGCGACTGTAAGAGAGATGCGCGCATGGAGGCGAATAGCTCGTACCAGGAGGCGAAGCTCCTGGAGTTCGCCGAGCTTCTTTTCTTTGCCTATCGCGATTTTACCCGCGATCCGGACGCCATTCTCAAGGATTTCGGCTTCGGCCGCGCGCATCATCGGGTGCTGCATTTCGTGAACCGGCATTCCGGCCTCCGCGTGGCGGATCTCCTCGATGTCCTCAACATCACCAAGCAGAGCCTCGCCCGCGTCCTCAAGCAGTTGATCGATCAGGGCTATATCGTGCAGCAGGCCGGCAGCGCGGACCGTCGCGAGCGCCTCCTCTTCCCCACCGAAACGGGCCGGGCGCTGGCAGAACGGCTTGCCGCGCCGCAGCTCGTCCGCCTCGCCGCCGCCCTCGAGGCGGCCGGACCCCAGGCCGCGCCCATCCTGCGAAAGTTCCTGCAAGCCATGATCAATGCCGAAGAAAGGCCCAAAGTCTCCACTATCATGGCAGCATCGCCCCTCCCGCTCAGCGGGTCCGGCGAGGGGGAGACGTCATGACCATGCCGACGCCGATCAAGGCCCAGCGCGCGAAGGCACCGGACGACAACGCACCCCATATCCTCGTCGTCGACGACGACAGCCGCATCCGCGAGCTGCTCGCGCGCTATCTGCGCGACCACGGCTTTCATGTCACGACCGCGATCGACGCGGCGTCTGCGCGCTCGACCATGCGCGGCCTCTCTTTCGATCTCCTCATCCTCGACGTGATGATGCCGAAAGAGTCCGGCCTCGACTTCGCCCGTTCGCTGCGGCAGGAATCGCAAGTCCCCATTCTCATGCTGACCGCGCGCGCTGAGCCCGATCAGCGCATCGAAGGACTGGAGACCGGCGTTGACGATTATCTCGGCAAGCCCTTCGATCCGCGCGAGCTCCTGTTGCGGGTGAGCAATGTTCTGCGCCGCGGCGCCAACGCGCCCTCCAGCGGCGAGGTGCGCATGGGCGAGTTCGTGTTCCATGTCGCCCGCGGCGAGCTGAAGCGCGGCGATGAGACCGTCCGCCTCACCGAGCGCGAGCGCGACCTCTTGCGCTTCTTCGCGCAGCGGCCGGGCATGCCGGTCTCCCGCCACGAGCTTGCGAAGGATGCCGATTCCGGCGGCGAGCGCGCCGTCGACGTGCAGATCAACCGGCTGCGCCGCAAGATCGAGAACGACCCTGCGAATCCCGTCTACCTGCAGACGGTCCGCGGCAAAGGCTACATTTTGTATTCCGAGTGATGGACGCAACCCCCGACCTTACGCCCGACACCTTGCCGCCGCAGCGGGCGCCCATCCGCCGCGCCTTCGCGGTGCTGGCAGGGAGCCTGCCCAAGGGCCTTTATGCGCGCGCGCTCATCATCATCATCGCGCCGATGGTGCTGCTCCAGTCGGTGCTGACATTCGTCTTTCTCGAGCGGCATTGGCAAACCGTCACGCGCCGCTTGTCGACCGTGACGGTGCAAAACATCGCCATGCTGATCGACGTCTACAAGACCTTCCCGCAGGACCCCAAAGCAACGACCCTGGTCGCCCTCGCCGAGAAGGATCTTGCCTTGCGCATCCGCTTCGCGCCCGGCGAGGAGCTGCCCGCGACCAGAAGCAAGCCCTTCTTCGACCTCCTCGATTCCACGTTGTCCGACGAGCTGACGCGGCAGATCGGCAGGCCGTTCTGGATCGACACCGTTGGCCGCTCCAACTTCGTCGAGATCCGCATCAAGCTCGAAGACGCGGTCATGCATGTGCTCGCCCGGCGCAGCCAGACCTATGCCTCCAACTCACAAATCTTCCTGCTGTGGATGCTCGGCACGTCGTTCGTCTTGCTTACCGTCGCCATTCTTTTCCTGCGCAATCAGATCAAGCCGATCCTGCGTCTCGCCGAAGCCGCGGACAGTTTCGGCAAGGGACGCCCGCCGCCGGACGACTTCCGCCCGCGCGGCGCCCGCGAAGTGCGCCAGGCCGCCCACGCGTTCGTCGAGATGCGCGATCGCATCGAACGCTATGTCGAGCAGCGCACCACGATGCTTGCCGGCGTGAGCCACGACCTGCGCACCGTGCTCACCCGCTTCAAGCTCCAGCTTGCGATGCTCGAGGAAGGGCCGGAGCTCGACGCCATGCGCGCCGACGTGGATGAGATGCAGGCCATGCTCGAGGACTACATGGCCTTCGCCAAGGGCGAGTCCGGCGAGGACATCGCCATGACCGATATCGGCGAAATTCTTGCCGAGGTCAGCAGCCAGGCGCATGGCGCCAAGACCGTCGAGATCGATGTCAGGGACGGGCCCCTCATGGTGGCGGTGCGCCGGCACGCCTTCAAGCGCGCCATCGCCAATCTCGTGAACAACGCCGCGCGCTTCGCGCGACGGGTCGA
>DASQLK010000056.1:0-6990 GCA_035630055.1 Methyloceanibacter sp.
GTCATGTGCGTCTGCACCGCCGCCACGCCGTCAAACCCATCGCCAGCCGGCGCGCCGGAGCAGATGGTCTCGTAATACTGAAACTGTGCATTGCCGAATGTGAGGTTGTTCATGGTGCCTTGCGCGGAACCGAGCACGCCGAGCGCGCCGAAGAGACAGTTCACGACCGCCTG
The DNA here is from genome assembly GCA_035630055.1 of Methyloceanibacter sp. Lineage (GTDB taxonomy): Bacteria > Pseudomonadota > Alphaproteobacteria > Rhizobiales > Methyloligellaceae > Methyloceanibacter. Next base: position 174 of record DASQLK010000056.1, read on the forward strand.
GCTCGTCTCGACATTGCCGCCGGCCACAGCCGCAGGGTAGGTGGGCTTCAGAAGCGAGCCTTTCGGCACGACGATCTTGATCGGGCGGAGACAACCGGCATTCAACGGGATGTCGTCGTCGACAAGCGTCCGGAAGACATACAGCACGCAGGCGCGGGTGATCGGCTCCGGTGCGTTGAACGTGTCGCCCGCCTGCTCGCTCGTCCCGGTGAAGTCGACGACCGCGGTCCTCTCTTTCCGGTCAATGCTGATCGCGACCTTGATGCGAGACCCCTGGTCCGTCTCGATCTCGAAACTTGTGTTCTTCAACGTGCCGATCACGTTGCGCACCGCTTCCGCGGCATTGTCTTGCACATGGCCCATATAGGCGCGCACCACGGGCAAGCTGTATCGGCGCACCATCTTGCGCAGTTCCGCCACGCCCTTTTCGTTTGCCGCGACTTGCGCCTTGAGGTCCGCGATGTTCTGCGCTGGGTTCCTTGCCGGCCACGCCGCCTTGGTCAGAAGCTCGCGCACCGCGTCTTCGCGAAAGCGGCCGCCCTCGACGAGCTTGAAGGGGTCGATATAGACGCCTTCCTCTTCGATGGTCTTCGCCCTCGGGCTCATCGACCCCGGCGTGATGCCGCCGATATCCGCGTGATGCCCCCGCGCCGCCACGAAGAACAAAAGATCCGGGCTGTTCTCCGCGAAGACGGGCGTTACGACCGTGATGTCGGGCAGATGCGTGCCGCCATTATACGGCGCGTTCAGCATCCACACGTCGCCGGGCTTGAGGGCGTCCACCTCGCGCAGAATGGTCTCGACGCTCCGATCCATCGAGCCGAGATGCACGGGGATGTGCGGGGCGTTGGCGATGAGCCGCCCCTTGGCGTCGAAGATCGCGCAGGAGAAGTCCAGCCGCTCCTTGATGTTGACCGAGCGCGCCGTGTTCTGCAGGGCATAGCCCATCTGCTCCGCGATCGAGGTGAAGAGGTTGTTGAAGACCTCCACCATGACGGGGTCGGCGTCCCTGCTGACACGCGCCTCCCTCTTGTCCGCGATGCGCGTCAGCAAGAGATGATTCTTCGGCGTGACCTCGGCTTGCCACTCCGGCTCTATCGCGATCGTCTGATGATCCTCGATGATGAGGGCAGGCCCTGTGATGGCGTGCCCTGGCGCGAGGTCGGCGCGGAGGAAAATCGGCGCCTCGTGCCAGCGCCCCGCTCCAAAAATTTCGCCGCTGTCCCCCGGCACGGCCGGCTCCGTGGCGGCGATGGCTTGTTCATCCTCTGCGCCGATCTCGCCGCCGCCTGTCGCTTCGATGTCGACGGCCTCGATCTCGATGTCCTTTTCCGGGCTGATGAAGCCGAAGCGCTGCTGATGCGCGATTTCGAACAGGGCCAGCATGCTGCGGGCGCTCGCGACAGGGATGGGGAGGGCGCTGTCGGTACCGGCGTAGCGAAGGTGAGCCTGCGCCGCGATCCGGATGCCGTCGGGATCGATCCCCTGCCGGATGAGCTCCATCCGCACTTGCATTTCGAGCGGCGCCCGGACCGCGTCGAGCACCGTGAGGCCGCGATCGTCGAACGGCTCCAGCACCGCCTTGCTGCGGCTCGCGCGCAAGGGAGCGAGGCCGATACCATAGGCCGAGAGCAGGCCGGAGAGAGGATGCAGCAGCACGGCTTTTATCCCGAGCGCATCCGCGACGAGGCACGCGTGCTGGCCCCCGGCGCCGCCAAAGCAGTTGAGGACATAGTCGCTGACGTCATAGCCGCGCTGCACCGAGATCGTCTTGATCGCGTTCGCCATGTTTTCAACCGCGATCTTGATAAAGCCGTCGGCAACATCTTCCGCGCTCCGGCCGTCGCCGATCTCGCGCGCGAGCCTTGCAAACGCGCGCACGACCGTCTGCCGATCAAGCGGCTGGTTCTGCCTGGATCCGAAGATGTGCGGGAAGAACTCCGGTCGCAGCTTCCCGGTCATGATGTTGGCGTCGGTGACCGTCAGCGGGCCCCCACGTCGATAGCTTAAGGGACCCGGATCGGCGCCCGCCGAGTCCGGCCCGACGCGAAAACGCATGCCGTCATAGACAAGCACGGAACCGCCGCCGGCGGCCACGGTATGGATCAGCATCATCGGTGCGCGTACCCGCGCGCCGGCGACGACGCTTTCGAACGTCCGCTCGTAGATGCCGTCATAGTGACAGACATCGGTCGAGGTGCCGCCCATGTCGAAGCCGATCACCTTGGCGAAACCTGCCTCACGCGCCGTTTCCACCGCGCCGACCACGCCGCCGGCGGGACCGGAGAGGATCGCATCCTTGCCGCGAAACAGATTGGCCGAGGTCAGCCCGCCGGAGGACTGCATGAAGAAGAGCCGGGGCGGGGTGGCGCCCGGTTGCGCGGTCAGCGCCTTGGCGACCCGCTGCACGTAGCGGCGGAGGAGGGGAGAGAGATACGCATCCACTACCGTGGTGTCGCCGCGCCCTACAAACTTCACGAGCGGGCTGACTTCGTGGCTCGCCGAGACTTGGCTGAACCCCATGTCGCGTGCGAGCCGCGCCGCTTCCTTCTCATGCGCCGGATAGGCGTAGGCATGCATGAAGACGATGGCGATTGCATCAATGCCGTCGCCTCGCGCCGCTTCGAGCGCCTCCCGCACCGCCTTGAGATCGAGCGCCGTTTCCACGCCGCCGTCCGCGCGCATGCGCTCCGGCACTTCCGTCACGCGCGCATACAGCATCGAGGGCTTTTCGATCTTGCGCGCGAAAATCTTCGGCCGCGCCTGGTAGCCGATCTCCAGCGCGTCGCGGAAGCCGCGGCTCACGATGAGGAGCACGCAATCGCCCTTGCGCTCAAGCAGAGCGTTGGTCGCGACCGTCGTGCCCATTCGGACGCCCTCGATGGCGCTGCTCGGAAGCGGCGTCCCGCGCGGCACGCCGAGCAGGTCGGCGATGCCGGCGATGGCCGCATCGTCATAGGCTTCGGGATTTTCCGACAGCAGCTTGCGCGTCAGCAAGCGGCCGTCCGGCGCGCGCGCGACGATGTCCGTGAACGTTCCGCCGCGATCGATGAAGAATTGCCAGGCGCCGCCGTTTGTCATGGACGGAGTATGAGGCTCAGTCCACGCGCTTCAAGCCCGCTGCGTAGCGTTTCCATCGTTTTACATAGACCTCCGCCGCGCGTGCCGTCATGGCGCGTGTCTTCTCGTCGCTTTCGCGCACGGCTTTCGCGGGCGCGCCGAGAATCACGGAGTTATCGGGAAACGCCTTGCCTTCGGTGATGAGCGCGCCGGCGCCGACCAGACAGTTCGCGCCGATGCGGGCGCCGTTCAGCACGATTGCGCCCATGCCGATCAGCGTGGCGTCGCCGATGGTGCAGCCATGCAGCACGACATTGTGGCCGATGACGCAGCCTTTGCCGATGGTGAGGGGAAAGCCGGGATCGGTGTGCAGCGTGCAGTTATCTTGGATTTGGGAGCCTGCGCCGATCTCGATCCACTCATTGTCGCCGCGCAGCACAGAGCCGTACCAAATGCTGACGTCGATGCCGAGCCGGACGCGCCCAACCACCACGGCGGTCTCCGCCACCCAGTAAAGACCCTCGTCCGGAAGTGACGGGCCTTCCCCGTCCAGCGCGTAGATTGCCATTGAGGTCTCCCTTCGCCGTTGGGATAGGTAGTTTCCTCGCGCTTGTCATGCTTCGCCACCTTGAGCCGGTCACAGTCGCGGCCTAGGGTGCGCAGGCACAAAGGGGGGACTTATGCGGAAGTTGAGCGCCATCTCGCTCGCGGGCCTGGGCCTTATGCTCGCCATGGGCGTCGCGGCCATTGCGAAGCCATGGGGCCCGGTGGCAGCAAGCGACAACTATGTGGTCCGCGTCTGGAGCCTGACCGGCGAGTGCAAGCCGCTCGATTTCGACGGCGTCGAGATCGAGTATTATCGCGGCAAGGGGATCTATCAGCTCACCATCACCGGCACGAAGCCCTTCACCAATATGGAAGTCTCGCTGAGCGAGGAGCCGGCGGCCGGCCGTCCCGCCTATCGCAAGACCGTGGTCATCGGCTGCGTGAAGAACTTCCTCGTGCTCCCGGTGGCCTCGCCTTATTATCTCACCGTCCCCCTCGAGCAGTTTTCCGGCACGCGGGGCATCGAGATCATCGGCGCCACGCGCCGCGTCCGGCGCGATCTGCCGAGGCGGTAAAAGGCAGAGTTCCCGCCTTTCCGATCAACCCCTTGTCTCGCTTCCTGCCGGTCGGCTATGAGGATGCGGGCCGGTCATTTCTGGAACGATCAAGTCGCATGGACACCGAAGCTTCTCCCCGCCGCCGCCACCGCGGCGGTCATCCGCTGATCGTTCTGATCACGTCGCTTTGCGCCGCGATCTGCATGGCGATCGGCTTCGGCATTGTTTTTGAGGCAGCGATTATCGCCGCCTCGAACCTTTTCGAGTTGGGGACGACCCTCATGTGGGCGGCGAGTGCTATCAACGCGGCCTTCGTTTTATGGCTCTTTCTCTGGACTTTCGCCCGTTCCTGGCATGTCGAACGCCGCTTGCGCGAAGGCCTCGATGTCGACGAGCCAAGGCTTTCAATTCTCGCCAATTTCAAGGGTTACTAGCCGGCCGTCGCTGCGCGGCAAACGCGGCTCAAATCGCCAATGCGGCGGGGCGCAAAAGCCCTTATGCTGTCCGGGCCAATAGTTTCAGGGGTTTGGGGAATGTCAGTTTGGGGGAAGTTGGCTGGCGCGGCTGCCGGCCTTGCGATCGGTGGCCCGATCGGCGCGCTGCTCGGCGGCGTGGCCGGCCATTACGTCATTGACCGCGATCAGGAGCAGGAAGGCCCGGCCGAGAACCAGGTCGCCTTCACGGTGGGCGTCATCGCGCTCGGCGCCAAGATGGCGAAGGCCGACGGCATCGTGACCATGGATGAGGTCAACGCCTTCAAGGAAGTCTTCAAGGTCCCGGAAGGCGAGATGAAGAATGTCGCCCGGGTGTTCAACCTCGCCAAGCAGGATGTCGCGGGCTACGAGGCTTATGCCGAGCAGCTCGCCACCATGTTCAAAGGCAACCGTAAGCTGCTCGAGGATGTGCTTGAAGGCCTCTTCCATATCGCCAAATCCGACGAGGCGCTGCACCCGCGCGAGGAGCAGTTTCTCGGCCAGGTCGCGACCCGCTTCGGCTTCACCGAAACGGAGTTCGGCTACATCAAGGCGCGCCACGTCGTGGCGGCCAAGCGCAATCCCTACGATGTGCTCGGCGTGCATCCGAGCATTGGCAACGACGAGCTGAAGAGCCATTATCGCAGGCTCGTCGCCGACAACCATCCCGACAAGCTGATGGCGCGTGGCGTGCCGAAGGAATTCGTGGCCATCGCCACCGAGAAGGTCGCGGCGATCAACGAATCCTATGATCTGATCGCCAAGGAGCGCGGCATCTAGCCTTCGCTGGCTCAGGGTGTTTCAAACAGCATGACCGCCGCCCCCGACACTCCCTTGGCGATGCGGTTTCAGGCGTCGCCCAATGTAGAGCCGCGCCGCGAGGGTCGGCGGCCTGACATGCTCATCCTGCATTATACCGGCATGGATTCGGCAGACGCTGCGCTCGACTGGCTCACCCGCGAGGAGTCCAAGGTCTCTTGCCACTATCTGATCGACGCGAACGGCGTCGTGACGCAACTCGTCCCGGAAGAAATGCGGGCATGGCATGCCGGGCAAAGCCTTTGGGCCGGAGAGACGGATCTCAATTCGTGCTCTATCGGCATCGAGATCCATAATCCCGGCCACGACTTCGACTATCCAGACTTTCCGGATGTCCAGATGCAGGCCGTCGAGGCGCTCTGCGTCGATATCCTGAAGCGCAACCCCATCCCTCCGGATCGCGTCCTCGCTCATTCCGACGTGGCGCCGGTGCGCAAGCGCGATCCCGGCGAGAAATTCGATTGGCGGCGGTTGGCCCAGGCGGGCGTCGGTTTGGCTGTAGACCCGCTGCCCCCTGGCGATGACCTCGCGCTCAGCCTTGGCGATGAAGGCGAGCAGGTGGCCGCGTTGCAGCGTGCGTTGCAGGACTTTGGCTATGGCGTCGAACCGACCGGGACCTATGGGCGCGGCCTCGAGCAGGTTGTGATCGCCTTCCAGCGTCACTTTCGCCCGGCCCGCGTGGACGGCCGCGCCGATGCCTCGACCATCGATGCGCTCGAGCAGCTCCTCACTTTGCGGAATTCGCAGCGCGTCGCGTGAGCGACAAGAGGGCCGTCGGCTTAGGGTAAGGCTCGCGAATTCCTGAATCCGGAATCGTTAGTTGGTGACCTCGAAATCCATGCCTTCGAAGGTGTAGCGCGGCTCCTGCGTCCAAACCCCGTCTTCCTGCACCGGCGCCTTGTGGATTTTGACGTTCTCGACCTTCAGCTTGCCGGTCGCGTCGTCCACCCAGAAATCAATATCGTAATATTCGTCGGTGCTGCCCACCTTGCGGAAATCCGTGCATGCGAAATATTTGCCGTCCTTTTTCAGCCGCCGGATCGGCTGGTGCATCTCGACGAATTCGAGTGGGACGGTCTCGCCTGTCTTCTCGTCCTTGAGCGAGATGGCGCCCTTAGCGTCCTTGTTCGCCGCGATGTAGTTGTGGATCGCGCTCATGACATGCCAAGCGCGGCGTACTTCCATGTCGCCGGGATGCTCCTGCACCGGCAGCCACCACCACGCCACCGGCAGCCGCGTCACCATATAGTAGCCGTCGCCATCCTTCTTCGGGCCCTTCTGGACGCGGATGTCCATAAGCTTGAGCTCGTTGCCTTCGGGCTTGAACCAGAAGTCGATGGCGTATTGCTTCTTCGGCTCGGC